>JAFGDY010000231.1 GCA_016931895.1 Anaerolineae bacterium | reverse complement strand
GGTCTTGAGACCTAATGACAATCGATCTGCCGTGTCCTGTCTTTTTATATTACCACGTTTTTCTCATACTAATGACATGACCTGAATAATTACACTAAGGGCAGGTCGTGAGGCTGCTTAGGGCAGGTTGCGAGGCGACGATAGGCTGGTTGCGTCTGGATTCTGGCAATAGGGCGACCGTCCGGTCGTCCCTACCGGGATGGCCGGATTTGCACGCAGCCCCGGCCCGGGGGTGGGGGTTGGTAATACCAGCATTTTCCTGCGCCTGACGGGCTGACGGCTGCCAACTCAAAGGGGAAGCCGGGCACCAGGGGGCAGTAGAGACCGCTCAAACCGGGATCGGTAACGATAAAGTTATAAGCGGCTGCCCGGAGGGGGAAAGCCTGATCGGGCGGAGCGGGAGACGTTTCAGGGGCCGGGGTCAGGTTGGCCCAAAACCCGGTTTGGCCGCGCTCGTCAACCATGGGAATGGACAATTGGGCCGGGGTGGGCGGGTCGCCCGTAAAATAGAGGGTCATGGTCAGGGTCTGCCCGGCCGTCACCCGGGCGGGGAGCAGGTGGTAACCCAGAATGGGGGAGGATGAGGGGGAGGGGGGGAGGGTGAGTTTGATGGCGGGCATGCGGTAAAGCCAGGCATATTCTAGGCCGTGCAGGCGGACCACGTGTTCCAAAACGCCATACCGCCGGATGAAAGCCGGCCAGGCCGGGTTGGGTAAATCGCGCTGCACGTCGGGCAGGTAAAGGATCGCGTAGTCGCTGGCCAGGGCCAGCAGGGCCGCCTTGTCCGCCTGCGGGCGATAGCCCAACGTGTTTCCGGCAAAAAAAGGGGCCAGGGCGGTGTGCATGAGGGTGGTCACTTGCAGGCGTTCGGCCTGGGGCTGGCGATTCAAATAAGCCGCCGCCCGGTCCAGGCCTTCGCCCCAGCCAACGGTGATGGTGTTGCGGGCGGCCGCTCCGCCGCCCAAAAGCGGGTTGTAATAGGTCAGGTAATAAGGCTGGTGGGGCAGAGTGGTGGCCGCTTGCAGCAATAAAACCGCGCTCAGCCCCAAACCGGCGGCCCCCTTCGAGGTAAATCGTCCCGGCTGCCATAGTTTTAACCAACCCCACAAACGGGCCAACCCCCACGCCGCCGCCACGTCCAGCATCAGGATGGCGGGCAAGGCGTAGCGTTCCTGTTTTTTGGCCCCCAGTCCTAAAAAAAGAATAAAGCCCACGGCGGCCAGGAGTAACAGGCCCAGACCAAGTCTATCGCCGGCAGGAGAGGCTGGGGGATGGGGCGGGGCGGCCCGGGGCCAAAAGTCGCTCAGCCAAAAGAGCAGGGCCAGGGCCACCCCAAACAAAACCGGCGGCGTCAGCCTGAACAGGATGGCCAGCCCATAAAAAAGCAGGCCGGGGTCGCCCACAACCTGACCCCGGAAAAAGACGCCGTTAGCATGAGGGGTCTGGGCGTAACTCTGGATCATGTGCCCGGTTTTTAACAACACGCTCAGCGGGTCAACCCACATGGCAGGCCACAGGGCATAGACAATTAAACTTGCCGCCACTCCCCACCCCATTGCCGCCCAAATTGTACGTTTGGTTATTTGGGCCAATGCTTCTGGCCCACTTTTGGGCTTGAGGGCCATAACGGCCAAAACCAGTCCGGTGAAGGGCAATAGAAAAAGAGCCGTTGCTTTTGAAAGCAGGGCCAGGCCGGTGGCCACCCCGGCCAGAAGCAAATAGCCCCAGGCCGGGCTGCGCAGAGCATAGACCAATATGCTGAGCACGGCCACCAGCAGCCAGGCAGACACCAGGGCGTCGTGGTGGAGGGTGCGGGAGTGGGCCAGGTAAAAGGGGTCCAGGGCCAGCAGCAGTAAACTCAACCACGCCACTTCATTGCCCCACAGCTTTTGCCCCAGTTTTACGGAAATGAATAAACAAAGTAAGGTGACTGCCACCATAGGCAAGCGCAGCAAAGGGAGCATGTCCGGGGCAAAGGTGCATAAGTTCAGGCCGGATAACGCCTCCGGCAATGTTGAGCCGGCGACAAAGTGATAGTATAGGCCCAAACCCAGTCCCCCCAACCAGGTGGTGGTAACGCCGGGATGTCCGGTTTGAAACGTCCTGAGCCAATTGCCGTCGGCCAGAAAGAGCAAAAAGTTTCGCGTTCGTTCAACCCACAGGTATTCATCCGCCGTCATAAAAACGTCGAGCCTGCTCAGCCGGGGCCAGGCCAGCAGAACGAACAGCCCAAACGATCCCAGCCGCAACAGCCTGGTTTTGGTTGCCTCAGATTTCATCGGCCTGTTCGTCTCCGTGTTCGCCATTGGGCCTGCCCCAAATTTTGGTAGGTAGGGGCGACCGGCCGGTCGCCCCTACGGGATTGCCCAAAAACTGGGACGCGCCCTCTGCCGCCTCTTGCTATTCATGGCGGAGTGTGATTTAATACCAGCAGGGGCAACTCTTCACTTTCTTGGCATGTCATTGCGAGGGTTCCATAAGGCCAGGGCCTTATTCAACCGGAAAAAGAAACTAATGGGGGAGCACCCCCCAAGCCCCCCGGCAGTTTCTTAGTAGGGCGTAGCCCGTAAGCAAAGCGGCGCAATCTCCAATGCCAGGATAGAGACTGCTTCGCCTCTGGCTCGCAGTGACATGGGGAACAAGGTGAATAGTTACCCCGGAACAAACTTACAAAATGCTGTACTAAGTTTACTCTACAACCTATTTCTGCCAAGTTACACACCAGTCCTTGAAGGTCTCAGGCAGACCGGGCGTTCGCCCATCTTTAGACTCTATCGGCGGGGGTGACAACGGATGACGGCCAAACTTATTGGACAAACCATCGGCCAGTATCAAATTGTTGAGCAAATTGGCGAAGGCGGCATGGCCACGGTGTACAAAGCCTATCAACCCGGCCTGGACCGCTACGTGGCCTTTAAGGTGTTGCCCGAATATTACCTGCACGACAGCACTTTTTTAACCCGCTTTGAACGCGAAGCCAGGGTGATTGCCAAACTGAGCCACCCCCATATTTTGCCCATTTATGATTACGGCCGGTCCGGTCAGACCACGTTTATTGTGATGCAATACATCGAAGGCGGCACGCTCAAAGAGGTGATGGGCCGGCCCCTGGCTTTGTCGCAGGCCGCGCTTTTTGTGGGCCAAATTGCCGACGCCCTGGATTACGCCCACCGGCGCGGCATCCTGCACCGCGATGTGAAACCAGGCAATATTTTGCTGGAAGAGGGGCGGCGGGTGCTGCTGACCGATTTTGGCCTGGCTAAAATGGCCGCGGGGTCTACCCAATTGACCGAGGCGGGGGTGGGCATTGGCACGCCGGCGTATATGTCGCCGGAACAGGGGCAGGGTTTGGCCGTGGATGCGCGCACCGATATTTACGCCTTGGGCATTATTTTGTATGAAATGGCTACCGGCCGGGTGCCGTTTGAGGCCGCAACGCCAATGGGCACCATGGTCAAGCACATCACCGAGCCGCTGCCGTCCCCGCGCGCCCTTAACCCCAACCTGCCGCCGGCAGTGGAGCAGGTTATTTTTAAAGCGTTGGCCAAAGATAAAGAGAAACGTTACGCCAGCGCCGGGCAGTTGGCCGCGGCCTTGAACCAGGCCCTGGCCGCGCTGCATGCGGAAATTGGCCCCACCGCCCCGGCCTCTCAGACAATGCCCCCGCTCGCGCCTCGCGTTACCGAGCCGGTCCCGCCTGCGCCGTCTACAAAGCCGCCTGCGCCGATGGCGCGGCCGGCCAGGGCCGCCCCGGCCTGGCCGTCGCCCGCCCCGCCCCCGGCCGGCAGGCCCGGTCCGGCTTCGCCAACCGCCTCCCCTCGTGCTGCCGGCATGTGGCCGTGGCTGCTGGCGGGCGGTCTCCTGGTAGCCCTCATTCTGCTGACCGGCCTGGCCGGGTATTTCTTCTTCGTCCGGCCGCCAACGAATACGCCCACCCCAGGGTTGGTGAAAACCCTGCCCACGCCTACGTTCACCGTCCGCCCCACCAGCACCCTCACTCCATCCCCGGCCACGCCCGGCGCGCCCTGGTTTGGCGACATCACCTTTGCCCAGGGCTATGACCCGGCCACCCTGGCCCCCATCAAACCCGGCGATTCCTTTAGCCAGGGCCTGACCGAAATCCACGCCATTTTTGAATATAAAGACATGGCCAACGGCCAGGCCTGGGAACGGGTGTGGTATCGAGATAATCAAGTAATGTCAAGAAGCCCGGAACAGTGGCGCGGGGATGAGGCCGGGGTGTTTGACTATTTTATTAATGCCAAGGGGCAGCCGCTCCAGGCGGGCCGCTGGCGGTTAGAGTTATATGTGGAAGGTAAATTATTGAGTGCAGGCAGTTTTACCATTGAGCAGGAATAGGGAGCATCCCCGGCGCTTTTGCCCTAAACAAACGGGCTGCCCCATTTTTAGGCCATTGGGTAGAGACAGGACATTGTCCTGTCTCTACCGCAAAGTTTTAAGACGCCCCCTAAGCAAACACAATTCTTTTCCCCTCTTCTTCATTATGGTATAATTGGTTAAGCAACTCCCAAAGTTAAAGCCTATAGGTCGCTCTTGCTACACATTGATGATTTTGGGAGGCTTGTTTTTTGAGGGGTTCCCAATCGTTAAAACACAGCCATCATTGCGCAACTATGACCATTCTGACAGCCCATAACCTCGGCAAGTATTTTGGCGGGCAAGATATTTTTTCGGACCTTAACCTGTCTATCAATCCCAACGACCGGATTGCTCTGGTTGGCCCTAACGGGGAGGGCAAAACAACCCTGCTGCGGATTTTGGCCGGGCTGGAGTTGCCCTCCGCCGGCCACGTTCACCAGGCCAAAACGCTGCGGATAGGCTACCTGGAGCAGCATCCCTCGTTGATCTCGGGCCAGGGCAACCTGTGGCAATTGGCCTTAAGCGCCTTTGCCGATTTACGCCAACAAGAGGCGGAATTACAAACGCTGGCCGTCGCGCTGGCCCAAGAATCCGACTCCACTGGCCACGACAAGCTGCTGCAAGAATATGGCGAAGCCCAGGCTGCGTTTGAACACGCCGGCGGTTACAGCTACGAACAAACCATTGACCAGGTCTTGACCGGCCTGGGGTTTACGCCTGAAGATTATGAAACGCCGCTGCCCATTTTGAGCGGCGGCCAGCAGAGCCGGGCGCACCTGGCCCACCTGCTTTTGGAACGGCCCGACCTGCTGCTGCTTGACGAGCCGACGAATCACCTGGACCTGGCCTCGGTGGAATGGCTGGAGAATTATTTACAAAACTGGCCCGGGGCGTTGGTAGTGGTGGCCCACGACCGCTACTTTTTGGATAAAGTAGTTACCCGCGTTTGGGAAATGTCGTTTGGCGCGGTTGAAACGTACCGGGGCAACTTTTCACATTACGTAATGCAGCGGGCCAAACGCCTGGAGCGCCGCCAAAAAGAGTACGCGGCGCAGCAGGAGGCTATGGCCAAAGAAGAAGATTTTATCCAGCGTAATCTGGCCGGGCAACGCAGCAAAGAGGCCAAAGGGCGGCGCAAACGGTTGGAGCGGGTGGAAAGAGTGGAGCGTCCGCGCCAGCACAAACACCTCAACCTGCCCTTGCAAGCCACCCTGCGCTCCGGCGACCTGGTGCTGGCCACCCACGACCTGGTGGTGGGCTATCCTGATGATGAACCGCTATTCACCTGCCCGGACCTGGAAATCCGGCGCGGCAACCGGGTGGCTTTATTGGGGCCAAATGGGGCCGGCAAAACCACTTTCATCAAAACCATTCTGGAGCAGGTAGCGCCCAAACAGGGCGCGGTGAGATTGGGGGCCGGGGTGGAGATAGGCTATTTCGCCCAAACGCACGCCAGCCTTAACCTTGAGGCCACGGTTTTGGATGAACTGCTCTCGGTAGAAAATTTGCCTATCGGCGAGGCGCGTAACTATTTGGGGCGTTTTCTGTTTTCAGGGGATGATGTTTTTAAACCCATTGGCGCGCTTTCGGGCGGGGAACGCAGCCGGGTGGCGCTGGCCAAGTTGACCTTGACCGGGGCCAATTTTCTCATCCTTGACGAGCCGACCAATCACCTGGACATCCCCTCGCAGGAGATTTTGGAAAGCGTGCTGGATAACTTTACCGGCACCATCCTGTTGGTTTCGCACGATCGTTATTTTATTGACGCCCTGGCCACCCACACCTGGGCTTTGGAACCGGCCAGTAAATCGGTAACGGTGGTTGAAGGCGGATACAGCGATTATCTGGCCCACTGCAAACTGCAAGAAACGGCCCGGAATGGCACGGGCCAGAAACAGGGCGAAAAGTCGGCGGAAAAGATCAATCGCCAGCAAGCCAAAGCTCAAAAACGAGAGGCGGAAAAAAAGGCCAGGCAAATTGCCGAAATCGAAAGTATCATTGCTCAAACTGAAGCCAAATTAGCCCAACTGGCCCAACAAATAGAGGCAGCCAGCCAGGCCCAAAACGTATCTGAAATACAAAATTTGGGGCAGGATTATCAGGCAAACGCAAGCAAACTGGAACAACTGCTCAACCAGTGGGCTGAAATGGAAACAACGTAGGAAATTTAGCTTTATCCCAGAGGGAGAGAGTAGCTATGGCAGCAAAAATAGTAATTGGATTGACCGGCAATATTGGCACCGGCAAAAGCCTGATTCTGCGGATGTTGCAAGAATTGGGCTCCACTGTGATTGATGCCGACAAACTGGTGCATCAATTGATGAAAAAAGGCAGCCCGGTGTACGACGCCATTGTCAACGAGTTTGGCGCCGGCGTGTTGGATCAGACCGGCGAGATCAACCGCCGGAACTTGAGCAAGATAGTGTTTACCACGCCGGGGGCCTTGGCCAAACTGGAAGGGATGACCCATCCGGCGGTGCATCAAGAGGTGGTGCGCCGCATTGACCAGGCCACTACCCAGGTGGTAGCCGTTGAGGCCATTAAATTATTTGAGTCAAACTTGATTGACCTGTGCCATAGCAAGTGGGTGGTTACCGCGCCGCCCGACGTGCAATTGAAGCGATTGGTGGAACGGCGCAAAATGTCGCTGGAGCAGGCCCAACAGCGCCTCAAGGCCCAGTCGCCCCAGGCGGAAAAAACGGCCAAAGCCGATGTGGTGATAGACAACAGCGGCGACCTGGCCAAAACCTGGGCTTTGGTGAAAAAGCAGTACACCACCCTGTTACAGGACATGCCGGCCGAGGAAGCGCCCTCCCCTGAACCCGAACCGGCCCCTACCCCTGAAACGGCTGTGGCGGCCGCCGATGTAGACGTGAGCGCCGCTGAGGTTACCATTCGCCGGGCCAAGCGCAATGATATGGAACTGATGGCCCAAATCATTGCCGCCGCCACCAATGGGGCTTTGGACCCCGACTTGAGCCAGATGATGGAAGCCATCTTTTCCAGGGCCTACATTGTGGCCCAGTCCGGTGGTCACGTGGTGGGTATTGCCGGCTGGCAAACCGAGAATCTGATTGCCGGTCTGCAAGATTTTTATGTGATTCGGGCTGACCTGTGGCCGACGGTGGGGCAAAGGATGCTGGAGATGATTCACAAAGAGATCGAGGCGCTCTCGTGTGAGGTGGCTATTGTTTTTGTGATGAAACAGGCGGGGTCTCAACCCATTGAGTTTTTTGAAAGCCAGGGGTATCAACAGGCCGAAATCCGAGAACTGGGATATATGTGGGAAGACGCCGCCAGGGAGTGGCAGCCGGAAAATAGCATTTTGCTTTACAAAAAACTGCGCGAGCAGCGTATTATGGTGCCGATGTAGGCAGAGGGTGTGTGCAGGGTTGCAGGGTTACAAAGTAGCAGATTAACAGGGTTACAAACCTATTACTTGCTACCTCGTTATCTTGCTGCTCTGGCTACAACTCCCCAGCAGGGGCGCATTTTCAGGGTTAAATGCCGAACAATATATAATTTTTTGCAAAGGAATACGTATGGAAGCCATTAAAAAATTTGCTGTAAATCACCCGCAGCTTACCTCGTGGGTGGTGCTGGCCGTGGGGATGGTGATTATTTTAGTCTGGTCGGCCCGGGAGGTTGGCTTTACCCCCGGCCAGTGGGTCGCTTTAGTTGTTACCACCGTTTTGCTGGCCGGAGCCTGTGTGTGGATTATTGGCTGGGAAGATGACGAATGCGAGGACGAGGCTGTACCTGGCCAGACGACAGAAGAAATAGAGCAGGGATAATCTCCTGATTTACCCGTTGTGGTAAGATGCCGTTGCATCCCCCCCAGATTTTAGGCAGACCCTAAAGGTATGCGAACCTGTGGTTCATCTGAAACCTTTAGGGTCTATTTATTGCCAAGAAATGGAACAAACCTGTGAGACGCGCCTATTTTATGATCAGGGGCAGGAACAGTTGGCTGCTCGACGCGCCGCTTGGATCATCATTCAAAATAACCCCTTGGGCGCTGGTGTTGGCCAGAACAACATTGACCGGATTATTCAAGACAACATTGAAGGTTTCGTCAGACTCAACCAGTGTATCGCCGTTAACGCTGATAGTGATAGCCCCGGTTGTTACGCCCGCCGGGATAACCAACACATCGGACACGGCGGTGTAATCGCTGCCTGCCTGAGCTGTGCCGTTTTGCGTGGTGTAAGTAACCATCACCGGCTGGCTGCTCTGAGCCGAGAGGGTTGCGGCAAAGACCATACTAACGGCACCCCCATTGCCCTCCAAAACAGACCCGTTAGCCACAGAGAGTTGGGGCAATACCAGGTTTTCCACAGCCCCAATGTCACATTGAATAGTGCCATCCTGATCGCCGTCCGCCGGGCGGGCCACGCCGCGCTGGTCGGTGGCCGGGCAAGCGGTATCGCTGCCGGTATCAAGGGCTGGGCTGCCCGTGAGCAGCAGGTGAGTTAAAGTGTTGCCGCCGTTATCTTGTAGCGGTCCCAGTAGCGGGTTGGTGTTGGTCAGGTCATTGGACTGGTTAAAGCCGCAGGTGTTGGCGCTTTCCAGGTTGTGGCCCAGGGAGGTCAAAGGACTGTAGCAGTTGACGCCGCCGACTGGATTGGCAATGATGGTATTGACGATGTTGACCGTGCCGCCTACCCCCGCCAAGTTGCTGCCGGAGAGGGGCGAATTGCCGCCGGTAAAGGTGGCGTTATTGATGGTCAGTGTGCCGCTGCCGCCCCAATGGAGCAGGTTGCCGCCACTTTCCCCGGCGCTGTTACCGGAAAAAGTGGTGTTGCGGATGGAACTGTTGCCAGAGATTGAACTCACGAAGCCGCCGCCCAGGTAGTTGGCCTGGTTATTGGCGATGACGCTCTCCTGAATCTGGTAGCTAACCGAGCTCAGATAGATGCCACCGCCCTGGCCGCTGGAACCGGTGGCGCGGTTGTTCAGCAGGGCGGCGCGTTGCAGGGTCAGACTGCCCTGGTAGAGATAGATGGCGCCGCCGCTGGAACCCGCCATGTTATTCTCCAAGCGAGAATCGGCGATAGATAGATTGACCGACTCACCGGTAATTGCCCCGCCAGTATCACTCCCGGCCGTATTGCTGATGAAGGTGCTGTTTTGCACGGTCGTTTGGGCGCCATGGACCCGGATGGCGCCGCCAGCCACGACCGCCGTGTTAGAGTCGAAGGTCGCGCCGGAAATCGTCAGCGAGCCGCCGTTGGTGGCCTCAATCGCGCCGCCGTAGAAGCCGCTATGGTTGTTTCGGAAAGTCCCGCCGGTAATCACCAATGGGCCGGTGCCGCTGCCGCCATTGTAGTTAATTGCCCCGCCATTGCCGGTTTGCCCCGTGTTGCTGATGAAATCGCTGTTGGTGATGGTCACGCCGTCGGTAGAGGGGCCAATCATAATCACTCCGGTGAAGCGATTGGCGGTGTTGCTGATGAACTGCGTATTGGTAATCCACACCGTCCCTTCGTTGCTATGATGCAAAGCGGCGGCGTCCCCGTTTGGGCTACCCAGGTAGATGTGATCGGCATGGTTTTGCAAAAAGAGCGTGCCGGTAATCACCGCCTGGCCGGCAGGGTCGTTGTACCACAGCAGGATACCCGGATTTTTGCCGGTATTGCCCTGGAAAGCGCTGCCCTCCAAAAACAGTTGCCCGGCATAGTAAGAGTAAATCGCCCCGCCGTTGTTGTTCAGGAGTTGCGTATTCTCGACGCGCAGCACGCCCTCTAGATGGCCTGGGTGGGGCCGCCGGCATCGTCAAAGTTGAGGTTGCTTTGCAGTACGCTGTTCTGTAAAGTGGCCGTTCCTTTATTCCACAGCACCGGGCTGTGTGAGACGGTCCCCGGCTGAACGTTCATCTGCTTAAAAGTGGCATTGTTGGCGGTAAATGTGCCCAGATTTTCAATGGCCCCGTGGTCGTGAAAGCGCCCGCCGGTCAGGGTGACGTTGGTCACCGTGAAAGTTTCGCCCAGGCTGACCAGGAACATGCCTGTGCTGTTGGCCCCGTGCAACGTTACCAGGCCGCCGCCATTAATCGTGATTTGGCTAGGCACATCGTAGCGCGTGGTCAGCGTAATGATGACCGGCGCCGCGCCGCAATCGAAGGTGACTTCGCCCTGTGAGGCAAAGGCGGTGGCAAACGCGCCCTCGGTGCAACTGGCCGGTGTGCCTGTGCCCACCACGCCGCCGGCCAGCGCCTGATCCGGCAGCAATAATGCCAGGGTCAAGGCGATCATCAACCCCAGGAACAGGGCCAGGGTCGCCCCTCGCCGGGTTAAAAAGAGCCGTTGGAAATTTGGTATTGTGGAAATGTGAAACATATTGTCTCCTTTAATTCAATTACAAATGTTTTATATTTTAGTAACTACATTCTTCAACTCTGGTGTGGTGAGATACTGCGCCGAATAACCTGAATCAGATCATCCGCCGATAACACCGGCTGCGACTGACCGGACAACTGATAAAGACCGAATTGCCCAGGAGGATGACTTTGTGTTGTTCTGCCATTTTTCCCTGACCGGGTATTAGCATAACCGAAACAGGGGGGCAACACAATGCCCCACCAGACAGTTTGCGCCCCCAAAAAGTACAGTCCTGACCGGGCCAGGACTGTACTTTGGAACAGGGGGTTACAGTAACTTATTCGGGAATGGTTTTATCCGGGGGAAGCAGGCCCGCGCGTGCGGCATAGGCAATCACCTGGGCGCGGTTTTCTAAATGCAGCCGCGCCAAAATCTCGCCCATGTGGTATTTGATAGCGCGCTCGGTGAGAAAGAGCTTTTCGCCCACCTGCTTGTAAGTTAAACCCTGAGCCACGAGTGTTAGCACTTCTCGCTGCCGTTCGGTGAGTTCGGGTGGTTTGGGGGAGGGTGTTTCCATTTTTGGGGAGAGGGCAATGCCGGCCAATTCCTGTAAAATTTTTGCCGATAGGCTGCGCGAGAGCGGAGCTTCGCCGCGGGCCAAGCCCGCCAGTAAATCAAAGAACTCGTCGGCGTCAAGGTTTTTAAGCAAGTAGCCCGCCGCGCCGCTTTTGATGGCTTCAAATAAATCGTCGTCGTCATCCGACATGGTGAGCATCACGATTTTGATTTCCGGCATTTCCGCTTTAATCAAACGGGTGGCGGCCAGCCCATCGCAGCGCGGCATTTGAATATCCATCAAGATGACATCCGGGCGCAGGGTGCGCGTCTGAGCCAACGCCCTCCAGCCCATCCCTGGCTACGCCAACCACCTGCACGCCGCGCGCGGTTAGCAAATTTTTAATACCTTCCAGAAATAGAGCGTGGTCATCCACCAGCAGAATTTTCATAGATAACTCACTTTTTCACGATGACCGGGGAACCCGCACGGTGACGCGCGTTCCCTGGCCTGGCGCAGATTGAACATTAAGCTGCGCTCCAATTTCGGCGGCGCGCTCGCGCATGATGCGGCTGCCGAAATGCTGCTCTTCATCGGGCAGTGGTTGGGCGGGGTCAAAGCCGATGCCGTCGTCAACCACGCTGATTTCGGCCTGGGCGTGGTCTACACTCACACTGACCCGCGCCAATTGCGCGCAGGCATATGTTTGCGCACGTTGTTGAGCGCCTCCTGGATAATGCGAAACAGGTGCGCTTCGACCACGGGCGAAAAAAGTTGAGCCTCATCAGGCGCGTCCAAGGCGGTGGGAATACCGTAATTCTGGCTAAAGCGGGCCAGGTATTGCCGCAGTGCCGAAATTAAACCCTGACCCGGCGCTAGTTCGGTTTTGGCGCCGAAAATATAGGCGCGCACATCGGTCTGGGCCTCTTGGACCACATGCACCAAGCGCAACAGTTGGGCGTCGGCATCGTCGTTTTTGCCGCCGGATAGAAAGGCGCGGATGGTTTGCGCCTGCACGTTTACATAACCCAACACCTGACCTACGCTATCATGCAGTTCGCGGGCCAGCCGTTCGCGTTCTTGAAGCATGGCCACGGCCCGCTGCTGTTGCAGCAGTTCGGCTTGAGCGTGTTTGAGTGTGGTAATGTTACGCAAAACTATCACCTGCCCAATGAGATTGCCCCGGCGGTCAGGGAGTTGGGGACGCGCGCACATCGTAATCCTGATTCTCTAGCCTCATTTCCATTCGTTCAGGCTCAGACTCACAGCACAGTTCGGCTAAGGCGCGCCACTCTCCCAGCGCCTGCGCCGCCGGTTGGCCAATCGCTGTCACTACCGATTGACCAAACAAGCGCTGCGCCGCCGGGTTGAGGTCAATAATCCGCTTTTGCGCGTCCAAAACAATTACGCCATCGTCCAAACCTTCCACAATCCTTGTCCGGGCAATCGGCACAATGTCGAACAGACGAAAGCCGACAAGGCCAAAAAGAATGGACAGGCCAAATAAAGCCGTGCTGAACGGCGATAGGTTGAGCAGGCGGTCTTGCAGCAAGCGCGAGGTGTTCACCGAATTGGTCAGAGCCACCACCCAAAATACAATGCCGCCCAGTAACACCGCGCCGGCTTGAGCGCGGTACAAACGGGGGGCGCGGATAAAGGCCTGAAGTAATAAAATAAAAGCAAATATCCCCAGGGCATAAGAATATACCGCATTAACTCTGGACCAAATTCCGCGTTCCCAACGGAGAATGGTCAAACCTTCGCCGGTTTCCAGCCACATGCTTTTCCAAAACAGGCCGTGCCAATTGTTAGTCCAAATGAGCAGCAGGGTGAGCAGAGGAATCACTGTGAGCAGGGTCACATGGCGGCGGGTGAGCCAGTGGTTTTTGCCGGTGTATTGGATGGCAAACACCAAAAATGCCGCCGGTTCAACGGCAATGGCCAGATAAACTGTTTTTATGCCTACAAGTTGGGTAAACGCATCGGCCCCGGCCCAGCAAATGGTATAACCCGCCATCCAGACTGCAACGGACAACATTGCCAGGGCAAAGGGCAACGCGCCCGGCGCGGAACGCCGTCGCCAGGCCAACCAGGCAAACAGAGCGGCAATAGCGGCAGAGAGCAACAAATTCAGCGTGTACGGAGAGTCTTGCCAGCGCATGGTAATTTATCCTGCCGGAGGGAAAATATGGTTGATTGTGATAATGAGCAATCGGGTTCCGGCCTGAGCGAACAAAACCGGATAGACCGGCAGGCGGGACATTGTGCTGCCTGACAGGGTCAGGGACCGATTGTGGCCGGATATGCGGAGCGGGCCGAATAACCACAATTTGGACAAGGTGGTTTTATTGCATCCTTCAACCCTAAAGGATAATATTATTGAATGAGAGTATTTTACTCTGGGCCAGTCGGCTTGCCAAATAAAAGCCGGATGGTCAAAACTAGCCTGGCATGTTGATTATGACCACTACCACCAATGAGAATCCTCCGGGATACGATCGGGAAGGGGGATGTCTGCAATGAGGGGAAGTTGTGAAATCATCTCAATGATACCTTTTGGGTATAGAATTTGGTCATATTCTATCCAAGCCTTGCGCATATGGCTAAATATTATGCAGATACTTGGGCTGAGGATTGGCCGGATTTAAGTGGTCGTAGGGTATTTTGACAAATTAAAATATTTGAAATATAATATTCAAGCTAGAATATTTAACTCAGGATAATTCAATGTCAGTTCGTTTGGTCATTCTCGGTTTGCTGCGCGACAGGCCGCTGCATGGTTACGAAATCAAACACATCATTGAAGATCATATGGGCGATTGGACCAATATTGCTTTTGGCTCTATCTACTTTGCCCTGGGCAGACTGGCCGAGGAAGGGTTTATTGAAAAAATAGCCACCGAGCAAGAAGGCCATCGCCCGTCACGCACCATCTACCAGATCACCCAAACCGGTCAGGATGAGTTTAAGCGCCTGCTGCGGGAAGTATGGCAAAACCTGGAGCGTCATTACTTTACCATTGATATTGGTCTGATATTTATGGAGGCGTTGCCTCTTGAGGAGGTTAAGGGCTACCTGTATGGGCGGGTGGCGCATCTGGAGGCTATTCTCAATCATCTGGATACGCACCAGGCCGAGGTAATGACCGACGAGGAAGCGCCCTCGGAGATGGTTAAGATCATTTTCAGTCACTCGCGGTTGCATTTTGAGGCCGAACTGACCTGGACGCGGGAACTGTTGGCAAAAGTAGAGCGCCGGGCCTAAACTTGAGCATTCTTTTTTTGAATTTATATATAAACTTAAATATTTTATATTGTATAACAAAGGAGATAAAACATGAACCGTATACCGGAAGAACAGGCCATCGCCGAAATGAGAGACGCCCGCCGTTTTAACGAGTTTATGGGTGGCAATCGTTTTCGGCAAAGTGAATACCGCCAATTGGCCCGGCGCGTGGTTGATTTGGGTATTCCACCGGGCGGCAAGGTGCTGGATATTGGCACCGGGCCGGGTTTTGTGGCCATTGAAATCGCCCGATTGTTGCAGGGCACAGGCGGCCAGGTGGTCGGGCTTGATATGTCGCCGGCTATGTTGACCCTGGCCAGCGAAAACGCGACCCGCGCCGGACTGAACGGCGCCTTGACCTGGCGCGAAGGCGACGCCCGGGCTATGCCCTTTGACCGGGGCGAGTTTGACGCGATGGTGTCAAACGATTCCTTGCATCATTGGACCGACCCTTTGCCCATTTTTAACGAGATAGCCCGCGTGGTTAAGGATAACGGCGGCTACATTATCCACGATTCCCGGCGGCTGGAACAAGCCTGGCCGCGCTTTTTTGCCTGGCTTATCGGATTAACCATCCCCGGCGATTTTCGGGTACACTACTGGAATTCAATCAACTCATCTTACACCCCGGCCGAGTTGCGGCGCATCCTGGCGCAATCGCGGCTGGCGGGCTGGCAGGTTGAAGAAGGGTTTATGGAGTTGATGGTCATCAAATCTGCCCGCCATTTTTAATGTGGCTCAAGGAGGTCAAGCATGGAAATCTTGTTTATGGGGATTTTCTTTCTGGTCATAACGCTGGCGGCGCAGCGCCGCGAGGCGTTTCAATTTCGCTGGCAGCCCACGCGTCATAGCTGGGTGACCGTAAGCGCCGGGCTGCTGGCCTTTGGGTTAAGCGCATTGCTGTTGTTGTTTGAGAGGGAGTCTTGGGCCGCACGAATTATTCACTATGGTCTTATTTACATAGGCTGCGGGGTAGTCATTCCCTGGGGTTACACCCTGCTGGCCGAACGCCGCAGCCTGGCCGCCCTGGGCTTAACCCGCGCCCGCTGGCGAACCAGTTTGATCCTGAACGTGGCGTTGGCCGCACTGTTTAGCCCGCTGATTATCTTTCAGGCGGACTTTAACGCGGTCAATTGGCAACAGGTGGGCCAGGCCGCTTTTGCGCTGAGTTGGGCCGGCGGTTTGTTTGAGCTGTTTTTGTACTACGGTTTTATTCATCTGCGGCTGCGCCGGGCTTTTGGCGTGATACCCGCTATCTTGGGCACGTCGGTTCTGTATGTGCTGTGGCACGTAGGCACGCAGTTGCCCTATGAAGCTGACCCGACACTGGCATTGGTCAAACTCTTGGCGGTGGGGATAATGTACCAATCCGTTTTTAGCTTCACCTATAACCTGCTGATCATCTGGCCCTTTTTCCATGCGGTGGGCGTTATGATTGATTTTGCGGTGAACATCGGCGAACTCGAAGCCATTAGCCCGCGTTTCCCTCTGGCCGTAGCGGCGGTGATTTTGATGGGGCTGGTGGGGGCCGGCCTGCTTTGGCTGGCCCAAAAGCGGGTGGGCTTTGAATATAAAGTTTTGTAAATGTTAAAACCCCCAATTATTAGGGTTGTATGCCTCTGGCAAACAAAGTATAATTTTACCACTTTAACATTAACGGTTTTGTAGATTTTACAAATGGCCGAATTGGCCCAAAAAATACCTCGGTATTTTTTGGGCCTCTGTAATTTACCCCAATCAAACTCTACACGTTTAACAAAGCCGCACCGCTGCGTATATTGAACCGCAGGCTCAACATCATGAGGCGATGGGTCAAATAATTGGTGGAGAAAGTGGGATGAGCTATAACGCCTTACCCCTGGATTTTCCCTTTGCGCCAACGCGCGCGTTGCGCCAACGTGCGCACCGGCATAACCGTGTACGGCACGCCGAGTTTCTCGTTATCTCGGCCAAAATGAACTCGGCGCAAACAGCCTGGCCGGCCTGGCGCGCCAGGAGAAAGCAGGAAGTAAGAATTAGGGACGGGTAACAAAAATCAGACTTTTCTGATAAAAAATCAGATTTTTCTGATAGATATTTCCTTTAAAAAGCGTTACTCTTAACATTAATGAAAGGTTAGAGGCGGACCAGAAAACCTGTAGGAGATCACGGATGAACCATAACGCCTTGAAGCCTGGATTCCCCACTCATACCCACCTGTGTGCCGGCGTAATTGTGTACGGCACGCCAACCTGCTCGTGGACACGAAAGCAGCGCCAATATTTTGACAACAACAAAGTGCCGTACACGCTTGTGG
The DNA here is from genome assembly GCA_016931895.1 of Anaerolineae bacterium. NCBI lineage: Bacteria > Bacillati > Chloroflexota > Anaerolineae > Anaerolineae bacterium. The sequence goes on along the minus strand of JAFGDY010000231.1, from coordinate 15,423 downwards.
ACTGCGCCACAGAAAAATGCCCGGACTTTGTGGAAGGTTTTCCCACCATTGTCTGGACGGGCTACGCCGAAATTCCCCTCAAACCGTAACCATCATCAGCGCCGACGCAACCGACCAGAAAGGAGGTGAATGGGCAGCTTAAAACTTGCAGCAAAACAAATCGGCAACATGTAACAAGGGTTTCCCCCTTCGATATTTGGCGGGTAACATTATCATCATATTAAAGGAGGCAATAATGAAAGATATTTTGCATGTTCGCACCAACCTCAAAGCAGGCAAGGCAGGTGAATTATGTGGCGCAGGGTCAACCAAATGCATGGCCTACGATGACCAGGGCAATCCACGCACCGATCTCTGGGATTGTCATTGGAAATTGGCTAATGGCACGGAATGCGATACGGCCCTGTTACAACATGGCTATAATACATTCTGTGGATTTACCTGCCGGCAGTGTTAGCGCCTGGCCGCATTCTCGCAACGGGCTTTTAAACATAACAAATCCCACCAACGCGCAATGGCCGGTGGGATAAACAAGAATCCAAAGGAGACAAAATGAAAGACACGCTGTATGTTCGCACCAACCTCAAGGCAGGGTACGCCTGTGGGTTAACCGATACAAAGTGTTATGCCGCCGATGACAAAGGCAATGTTCGAAACCATCTTTGGAACAATTGCCACGCGCCTGAGGCAGGAGCCGGGGCTAGGTGTTGGGAAAAAGTGGGGGCAAGAAAAGGTTGCGGCTTTTCATGCCAAGTCTGCGATACGCCCTTCCCATAATAACGAGCCAACCAATTGCCATAACTTTATTGCGGGATGCGCGCGAGCGCGAGTTCGCCGCACATTCCAATAGACCGGTCACTGGAAAAATAGAACCATAAAGGAGTCAAAAATGAATGATATGATACGTGTGCGCACCCATCTCAAAGCGGGGGTGGTATTGCAAAGGGTTCTGGGGAAAACCGAATGCGGCGCTTTGGACACAAACTGCATTGCCATGGAACCCGATCCGCCTCCCAATGATAATTACAAACAACGTTCCGATATGTGGGATAATTGCAACTATAGCCTTGCCGGGGCAGGTAGCAAGTGCAAGTCGGCGTTGGGTCCCAAAGCAACCGAGCATGGCTACTGGTGTAAAAAGTGCTAGTTTGGCGTAATGCCAGGCTTACAACCGGGCTGAACCTCCGGTGTCACAGTGGCTCCACATAATCAGGCCAACAAAGAAATTAAAGGAGTTAAAAAAAATGAAAGAAACACTGCAAATTCGGACCAATCTTAAAGCAGGACGAAAGGAGAATCTGTGCCCTAAGTGGGACGCGAATCGCGGTTCATGGTGTTGCATTGCGCAAGATGCTGAGGGGAATGACCATCCCGAGGTCTACCCCCCTCATCAACCCGAAGGTGATTGGCCCCAAAACTGCTGGAATGCGCTTAAAGATAAAGGGCTTCTTACTAAGGGCTGGGCTTGTGTGAACCAGGGCTGTTGGTAAGCGCAAACGGATAACTCTTGATAAAAGATGAGCAACGCATGACCGGCGCGGCAGAACTGCAAACTATAACATGGCCAACCGCGCGGCTGGGCGAAGCAATCGAAGCGCTGGCCCGGCACGCCAATCTTTTGCCGCGCCCGGCCAATGCGCCCCCTGCGCCGGCCGGGCTGGCCAATGCGGATGAACATACGCTGGCCCAGTGGGTTGAACTGGTGGCCAATCAGCTTGATATTGAAGCGGAGCCGGTGGAGATCAACTATACGGATGTGGAAGCGTTTGTGCGCGGCGCGGCCCCGGCGTTGGTGGAATTGCCGCCAACGGATGCGGATACAGAAGAAAACTCGCGCTGGCTGATTTGCCTCAAAAACAAGGGGCAACGTATTACGCTTATCACGCCCGACTTTTCCACGCAAACGGTGGAGGCGCGCCTGATCCGGGACGCCCTTTGCCGGCCGCTCGAAACGCCGTTTATTGAAACAACAGAACAGGTGCTGGCGCAGGCGGGTGTGCCGGAGGAACGGCGCGCCCGTGTCCGTAAAATGATCCTGGCCGAACAACTGAGCGGGCACCAGATTGGGCATGGATGGCTGCTGCGCTTGTCGCCGGGCGGGCCGTACTGGCAACGGTTGCGTGAAACGCGCGTCATCCCGTTTGCTGCTATCATTGTGGGCCTGAGTTTGTTACGACAGGGTTTAACCGCGGTCACTTGGGTAATGATTGGGCGCGGCGCATTTGAGGGTCATTTCGATTGGGCATGGTTGTGGGCGTGGGCGTTGTTGACGCTGATGGATATCCCCTTGCAAATGTTGGTCAGCACAGCCGGGGCGCGGCTGGGGACAAATGTTGGCGGTGCGTTCAAAACAACGCTGCTCTATGGTGCGCTCAAATTGCATCCCGAAGAAATCCGCCACGAAGGTACCGGGCAGTTCCTCAGCCGGATCATGGATGCGAATGTGGTTGAATACGGCACGGTTGGCAGCGCGCTGACAATGGTGTTCTCAATTATCCAGGTGTTCACTGCACTGGCGGTGTTGCGGTTTGGCGCTGGCGGATGGGTGAGCGTAATAATGCTTGTGTTTGTTATTGTGGCAACAGTTGCGCTCGGTTTTGAGTTTTGGCGCGGCAACGACATCTGGGTAGACACGTACCGCCGCATGACGAATCATCTGGTTGAGCGAATGGTCGGGCATCGCACCCGCCTGGCACAAGAAGAAGCGGCCAGGTGGCACGTTGAAGAAGATGCGGAACTGGCGGGCTATACACAACTGACGGAACGTCAGACCCGCCTGGGCAACTGGCTGGCTGCGCTCCCCCGCGTCTGGATGATCCTGGGTCTGGCCAGCATCGTGGGCGGGTTTGTGGGCCAGATGGCATCGCCGGAAATCATTGCCGTTTCGCTGGGCGGTATTTTGATGGGGCAGCAGGCGTTGAACGCAATTAACACAAACATTCGTAGTTTTGTGTCGCTCACCAAATCGTGGCAGCAAATCAAACCGTTGTTTGAGGCGGCGAAAAGAGCCAACGATTTTGGTTTTGTGATTTCGGCTTTGGGATTTTCCAACCAGTTGCCTTCCAACGGCCATCCGCCATCCGAAAATTCTGCGCCGTTGATCACTATGCGCGATGTTTCGTTCCGCTACCAGGACCGGGGACGGCTTGCGCTCAACGAAGCGACACTGCACATCAACAATGGTGATCGTCTGCTGGTTGAAGGGCCGTCGGGTGGGGGTAAGTCCACGCTGGCGGCGGTGATGGCGGGCTTGCGCGTGCCTGAATCCGGGTTGCTTTTGTTGCGGGGCTACGACCGGGCCAGCGTTGGGCTTGATACCTGGCGCAAGCGGGTGGTTGTGGCACCGCAGTTTCACGAAAACCACGTTTTTACCGACACTTTTGGATTTAATTTGCTGATGGGGCGTCGCTGGCCGCCCACCCCCGAAGACGGCATAGAAGCACTTGAGATTTGTAATGAACTTGGTTTGGGCGAATTGATCGAGCGGATGCCTTCAGGGACGCAACAAATTGTGGGCGAAAGCGGGTGGCAGTTATCGCACGGCGAGCGCAGCCGCCTGTACATTGCGCGGGCGTTGTTACAGCGGGCCGACCTGATCATTCTTGACGAAAGTTTTGCCGCGCTCGACCCGGAGAATTTGGCGGGCGCGTTGCAGTGCGTGTTGAACCGCGCCCCAACGCTGCTGGTCATTGCCCACCCATAACGGAAAGGATGAAGGCAGAAGGCTTGCCTTGAGCAAAGCCGAAGGGATGAAGGATGAAACTTCATCCTTATAAAGGAGGAATATGTTACTTAATCAAACGCTTCAACTCATTACCGCCGGATTGTGGATTTTATTCGGCGTTTTCATCGTCGCGTACTTGGTTGTTGTGGTGCGTCGGCGCGGCCTTTGGGCGGCGCTGCGCGGGCTGATTACGCGCATAACCGTACTCTTTTTGCTGGTGCTTTTCATCATCACTTTTATCAACGCGAGCGCGGTTTTTATTGAGCCACAAGAAGTAGGCATTGTGATTTCGGTGCTGGCGCCGGATGGTTATTACGACCGCCCGCTGCGGTCGGGCTTGCGTTGGATTGTGCCCGTTTTGGAACAGGTCAAACGTTATCCAATTTACTGGCAAACGTACACCATGTCGTCGAAGTTGAGCGAGGGAGAAAAGATGGGCGACGATTCCATCACCGCGCGCACCTCAGATGGCCAGGAGGTTTCGCTCGATTGTTCGCTGATTTTTCAACTTGACCCCGAACAGGTGATGCGGATTCACATTGATTGGCAAGACCGCTACATTGAAGATTTTGTGCGCCCGGTAACGCGCGGCGTCATCCGCACGCTTGTGTCGCAATACACGGTGGACGAAGTGAACAGCAGCAAACGCCTTGACCTTGAACGCGACATCAACCAACAATTGCGTGACGTATTTGGCGACAAGGGTTTTGTGCTTGACCGTTTTATCTTGCGCAACATCATGTTTTCGCCTGAATACGCCACGGCTGTTGAGCAAAAGCAAGTGGCTACCCAGCAAATTGTTCAAAGTGAGCACAAAGCCAATACCATTCGCCGATTAGCCCAGGGTGAAGCGGACGCGATCCGCCTGAAAGCGCAGGCCGAAGCCGATGCCATCCGCCTGAAAGGGCAGGCCGAAGCCGATGCGTTTAGGGTAATTGCCGAGGCCCTGGCCAGAGACAAAGATTTGCTGACGTACCAGTACATTAACAAGTTGTCTCCCGCGATTCGGGTGATGCTTGTGCCAAGCAATACGCCGTACCTTTTGCCCCTGCCCGACCTCAACGCCAACGACACGCCGGCCATGACCATACCTATCACCGCCACCGTGCCCATCACCCCAACTGAACCCGTTACCGCCACGCAGCCGGTGACCACAACGGAGCAATGAGATGGCGACAGAGCAACGTTCCAGGTGCCTGGCCTTTTGCCTTTTTGCCTCGGTGATTGCGGCCTGCTCCTCCCTGCCGGCCGGTTGCCCGCCGGATTGTATGGGCGCGAACCTGATGAACCGGGGCCTGACGGCATACAATTTTCAAAACGCGCAGCTACTTGAAGCAAATTTGCGGCGGGCCAACTTAAGCGCGGTAAATTTGGCGGGTGCAGACCTGTCGGGCGCAAACCTGGCCGAAGCAAACCTGCGGCAGGCCGACTTAAAAGCCGTGCGGCTCATTGGCGCGGATTTGCGTAAAACAGACCTCGGCGAAGCGAATTTGGAAAACGCCGACCTGCGCGGCGCAAACTTAAATGGCGCGAATCTGGTCGGCGTGCAACTGATGGGCGTGACCCTGAACGCAACCGACCTGACCGGCGCAAAGATGAGCGGGTTGGACCTGCGCGGGGTAGACCTTGCCCCGGCATGGTTAGAGGGAACCCAACTGGCGGCAGCGGACCTCAGCGGAAACAATCTCAGCGGAAACGCCCTTAGCCGGGCCAACCTGTCAGGCGCAAATTTATCGGACGCCCAACTTTTGGCCGTTTGGTTTAACCTGGCCAACTTGAACGGCGCGGATTTGCGCAGGGCGATACTCAACGGCAGCGTGCTGTACGGCACAAACCTGGCTGGCGCAGATTTGCGCAATGCCCAACTGCGCGGCGTGATTTTGGTTGGCGCAAAATTGAACGGCGCGGATTTGCGCGGCGCGGATTTAAACGGCGCAATGCTGGTCTATGACCCCGCCACGTTTGATTTGGGCGATGCGGCCCGCGATACGGTTATTATCCAAATGAACGAAGGGGAGCGCGCTGCGGTTAATCACGACGCCGATTTGCGCGGGGCGCGCTATAACCACGCCACCCAATGGCCCTCCGGCTTTCGCGTGCCGGATGAAGCGACTCTTGAGGATTAGATGAAACAATTTTTTGCCTGCCTGTTCCTGTTGTTGGCGCTGGTCGGTTGCAGCACCCTGGCGCAAGATGACTGTCCGCCAAACTGTGAGGGGGTGAATCTGAGCAACAAGGAATTGGCCAATATTAACCTGAGCGGCGCGTCGTTGAGCAAGGCCTTAATCCACGATGCGAACCTGGCCAGCGCGGACTTGGGTGGCACCGATTTGAACAGCGCGGATTTGAGTGAGAGCAATTTGCATAGCGCCAATCTGCGCGGCGCAAATTTAATGGGCGCAAATTTACGCCAGGCCAGGCTCACGGGCGCAGACCTGACCGGCGCCGATTTACGCGGCGCAAATTTAACAAACGCGGTGCTGACAGGCGTTTTCCTCAAACAAACGCAAGTGACGGGCGCGTTATTTGATCAAACGCGCATGATTGGCGTGAATTTGGCCGGCGCGCAACTGGCCGGCGGCCACCTGGTTGGCGCGGACCTAAGCGGCGCGGACCTAAGTGGCGCGGATCTGGGCGGCGCAGACCTGCGTGGCGCCCTGTTGGCCTCAACCGATTTGCGCTACGCCAACTTGCGCGGCGCAAATTTGCAAGGCGCAAAAATGGTCGGCGTTAAGCTGGACGGGGCGGATTTAAGCGGCGCAGACCTCACCGACGCCGTGCTTGATGGTTCCAATTTGCCGCGCGCCAACCTGAACGGCGCACGGCTGGTACGGGCGGGACTGACCGGCTGCAATCTTGAGCGCGCCCACTTGGCCCGCGCCTATCTTGCTGGCGCGTACCTGGAAGGAGCAACGTTGACCAATGCCAACTTAAGCCACGCCAATTTTGCGGGCTTTCCGGACGTTATCGGCAAAGGCCCAGAAAAAAAATATTCGGCGGCAATTTTTAGCGGCGCGCTGCTCACCCACGCCAACCTGGTCAACACTAATTTGGCCGGCGTGCTGCTGAATGGCGCAGATTTGAGCGGCGCAGACCTGCGCGGCGCAACGTTGAGTCAAACCATAACCCTCAACGGCAAAGCGGTGGTCAAGGCGGCAAATTTGAACGGCGCGCAGTTGGACGCCGAAACGAAGATGCCGGACGGGTATAAATGACAAAACGCAAAACCTGATGCGTAAACTGTGATGGGGAATGAAACCCGATCTAAATATCCAACAGTTAGGTGGTTTAGAAAATTGACGCTACAGAAATAAAAAGGAGTTAGGACTTATGATTTTGAGCACTAACATTGTTACGCGTGCATTTGGGTTGATAATAAGCGCTTCTCTTTTACTTGGAAGCCAGCCTATTGCCAGGGCCCAAACAGACACCGTCCAAGCTTTTAATCTCCATCGGGGAGAGATGGCGAATTATGGGGCGACCCCCTGGTACACCGAAAATATCTCAGTTGGAACGAGTCAACTCCGATTCGCTCTGGATTCAGGCTCCAATTTTATTTGGGCCACATCAGATCTGTGTACTACAGAAGCATGCAATACACACAAAAAGGTCAATACCGCCCAACTTGATTTTACTTGGGTCAATACAACCACGGTCAAACGATCCTTTGGCCCGTGGGGGTCAATGAACACATGGACCGGCATGGTTCCCTTCGAGACCCCTTTCACCAGCATAGATATTCCGTTCTTTGCTTCTGTGGAGTATAGTGGAGAAAAGTTCCAATACCTGGCTTGGGAGGGGGGGGTGGGCTTTCCCTCCAGTAGCGATGCCGTGGCCGACGGGTCAGGATTTTATTTTCATTCCCTCTACGAGTCTGGAGCCATCGTAGAACCAACCTTTTCGGTTGTCACTTACCCGGAGACGGGAGAGGGCACTTTCTTTTTGGGAGGAGATGACCCGGCCCAATATGACGAGAGTTCGGAGATAGAGCTTCAACCAAATCGGACAGGAGAAGGTAAGTACCTCTGGGGAACCGACCTTTATGCTGCCCAACTCGGCGACACCTTGCTGCCATCTCTCACTAATTCACGTTTCTATCTGGATACAGGCTCTTCGGTATTCAAAGGAGACAGCGTTTATCTTATCCCCGTCATGACCCACTTGTATGATATCCGAGACGCTGCGAATGAGCGCATCTTTGAAAAGATATATGACACGGAGGGGAGATGGATTGGCCTGGTTTACGCCAATGGGGGAGACCCTACAAAGCACGCAGCGATACTGCCTGACTTCACTTTGACCATGGGGCAAAGTTGTGAAATGCAGGCGGGCCAGGCGGCCAAAATTTCGTTGAATGCCCAGCAGTACTCCTATTACGTCGAAGAAGGCGATCAGCAGGGTCAGTGGGTAGTGGCTTTCACGCCTCTGGATGGAGTCGGCGGGCTGCTTGTCGGTTCAACCTTCATGGATCTCATGTACACAACCTTCAATTACGTCGCTGAAGAAAACGGCGGTCTGACCCAAGGGAATATGTATCTTTACCAGAAAGCGACCGGCACAGGTCCATCGGCGCTGAGTTGTATTCCTCTTCCTGAGACAGCTATGGCGAACAGTCCTGTCACAGGAACATGGTATAACTCGTACTGCTCCCAGATGAATCTTGCAGTGAATTCTTCTGGAGAAATCAAGGGTGTTTATACTTCGCATACAGGCTCAACCGGATCTTCCAATATCGTCGGCTGGGTTGGCGCCGCCAAGAGTAACGCCAAAGTCAACACCTCAATCAACGCTACCCCGGTCAACCCTAACGGCATTCCGGTGGCCCTGGGTATCCAGTGGCGACTGATTAATCAACCGATTTCCGATATGGATGATAGCTGGCATTGGGTATCAACCTTTTCAGGGCAGTATCATCCGGCCCAAATCATATCTGTGAAAGGCCAGGATAATTATCTATTGCCTGAGACTCTGGAAATACTCAATGGTTTATTGGCAACAGCGAAGGTTCTGGGCTTGGCAGACACGGCGCCGAAAATGTGGCCCCAGACGCTCGAGTTTCACCGAACGCCACCTTCTTACTGCCAGCCGGTATCTCCTCCAGACCCCGTACCCTTTTCCGCCACGGCAGAGGATTTTGTCACCGGCTTATGGAGCAATCCAGATGGAGACGTTCTACACCTCAAGGCAGATATGGAGACCGGCCGCATTACGGGTAGCTACACGGCAAAGGCAACAGGCGATGAGTACCAGGTTACTGGCCTGATAGATGCCATCAAAGGGGATCTGCCAAACATTGTGGAGCAGGGGGTTGCCTTGACCATGTCTTCCAAAACGAAATTTGTTTTGTCCATGGCTGGCGGCGTTCTGTTTAGCGACTCTGCTACTATGATTATGTGGGAAGATAAGCTCACATCTACCACCTGGACGGATCGCTTCGTAGCATCAACTTTTGACAAGGTTATCTGGACCCGGCAGTCCGATTAAGAAATACGTATTTATACAAGAGATCGGACCTCAATGACAAAGGAATCACTGCAAAACACAATGCTTGAGACGGATCAGAACGCCCGCTTTGCGTGCATCTGGCTGCCCAACTCATCCGGTATACCGCGCTGAGGTAGTGTCCCATGACCGATCTCACCGTTAGGTAAGGATTCAGCGTGCGCCGCCTGAACATGGGCGATAGTAACCAATTATTGAATAAACCATTTAAGTATAGGAGGATAACATGTTGTGGCTTTTGATTTTATTGGTAATCATTGTGGTGCTGTGGTGGTATTTCAAACCCGTGTGGGCACCCAAACCCGACAAGGTGCAGGCCGAAGTTGAGAAGAGCTTTCGCCTAGCTGCCGACAAAGCGGGCAAGATGTATGAAGGTGTCAGTGGAAAATTAAAATTGCGCCGCGATAAAAGCGGGCTGGCTAAAAAGTTCAAAGAGTGGGTCGCCGAGGCGTCGCTGGATAAACAATCGCATCTGTACGAAGAACTGCCCCATGCCGCCGAAAGTTTTGCCGCCTGGCTGGCAAGTTTGACCCCGCAGGAAACCGAAGCATTCTGCGATAAAGTAGCCCGGTTCTGCGCGTCACTGGGATTTGACCTGGCCTGGCTGATGGACGATCAACTCAACGGCCAACCCGAACTCAAGCGGGCGATTGAAGAAGCGGTGGCGCTCTATAGCATTGCCGCATGGCGCGCCAGCAATGTGCAAAATGACGTACACGCTTTTTTAGCATTCCAGCAGTGGTTGGCCAACCCATCCAGGAATAAAGCGCTGGGGCAAAAATTGTATGGCGAACTGGTACGGCAGGGATTGGTGAAAGTCTCGCCCGACCTGTATCTGGCCCCGGAGAAGGAACGGACGGCGGAAGCGGTGAGCGCAGTCAAACAGGTAGCGGAAAACAAGCCGGCCGTGTTCAACAAGGTACTCGACGGAATCGTCAATCCCAAGCCAACCGCCCCAAAGGCAGAAACCAAAGCAACGCCCGCCAAAGCGTGAAAAAGAAATTCCAGTGAAAGCAGGCGAGGGCTCAGTTTTTTGCAAGAAAAGTGTTGAGCCTGGAATTTTTAAGGAGACAAACCGATGCAAGTCAAAACACAAATTCGGGCCGGTATCACCGGACAACAAATTTTGCGTGGCACGCGGAATGCGGCGGTAAACGTAGCGCATACCGTTGGCGCGGGTGCGGAAAAACTGGGATGCGGAGTGCGCGTGTGGTGGCAAAATCCGCAACATCGCGCCGCTCTCAACAAAGCATTTTGGTTCCCCCTCAAGCCGCCCTGGAGTTGAATCAGAATTCGACCATCCGTTTATTTAATACGAATATGCGATCATGGAGTAACGCATGTCCATTTCCTTTTCGCGCTCAACCCGCGCGCTGAATAACGATTCCTTTCGCCCCTCACTCCTGGGTTTAAGCATCACCATGCTGGTGCTGGCTGCATGGGGGGTGTGGTTTGTTTTTGCGCGCGTGTCGCTGTACGAGACGACCACGGAGGCGCAAATTGCGCCCGGTGAAGTTGTAGCCACATTCACGCCGGAGCAAATTAGGCGCATCCACGCCGGGCAGGAGGCGATAGTCAACATTCAAACCACAACCACCGCGCCCGCGCAGTCATTTCGCGGGGAAGTGATGGAGGTAGCAAACCGCACCCAGAATCGAATGGAAGCCAACACCGTGCGCCTGGCTGTGGTTGCAGCAAGCGAGTTGCCGCAAGAAGCAAGCCAAGTTGAAGTTCAGGTACAGGTAGAACAGATTTCACCATTGTTGTTTGTGTTGCGCACTGGCCAATCGCTGGCCCGTGTGGAACACCGCAATTGATATTACAATTCAAGAGGATGCCCTATGGAAATGCAAGAGATTATCACTCGCGCCTGGCAGGATCCTGAATTCAAGGAGTCGCTGCTGGCAAACCCCAAACGCACCATTGAAGATGCACTCGGCCTGACTTTACCGGCCGACATTGAAATTTTTATCCACGAACAAACACCAACAACGTTGCATCTGATTCTGCCGATGCAGCCAGACACAGGTGAAGAAACGAATCAATGATCCGTTGCCCTGCCCCCCTGCGACGTTGCAGGGGACAGGCAAAAAAAGGCAAGGATACCCATGGATAATCACAAACTCGCAACCGACCTCCGCACAATTGTTGCGCGCGCCAGTTTCATCGGCGAGCGTGCTGCCCCGATATTTGAGCCGGATTTGAGCGACGAAAAAACAATTACCACGCGCCTGGATGCCTGGGCAAAGGCGGTGGATGAGGAAGGCCAGCGCGAGGTTTTGCAGCGCGTGTGGGACTGGGATGGCGTCACCGCAGAAACCGCGCGGCGAATGGTTGCGCCCGTAACCCTGCGCGCCGACGCGCCCCTGCCCGAATGGGCGGAATTGTTGGGACAGGTGTTGACCACACCCATCGAAAACGATTCCCTCCCCTTCTTCCAAAAAGACGCGCCCATTGCATTCCAAGAAATCCTGCTCCCTTTTCTCCTGGTCTTTGAGCGCGCCATGCAAACCAGCCCCGGTTGGCAGCGGCTATCTGCCAACGCGCAAACCCAGGTGACGCGCAATCTCTTGATGACGCTGTCTCACCGTTCAGGCGAATCGCTGTATCTACAATTCAACGCCTTCCGCAATCGCCAGCCCTTTGGCCCGCTGGCCGTCATTGCCGTACAAAAGGGCAAGCCGCCCGGCGCCACTATGTATCAAAAATTCGTTGCGCAGATGCGCGACGGCGGCCTGCGCGCCATGCTGAACAAATACCCGGTGCTGGCGCGGGTTCTGGCAACGCTCACGTTATTGCGAATACGGGTGTTCCAGGAATTTTTGGCCCAGCTTGACGCAGATGCAGACGCGCTGTCCCACACCTTCAACCAGGGCGAAGCGGTGGGACAGGTCGAATCAATCACGCTTGGCCTCTCGGACGCGCACCGGGGCGGGCACGGCGTGTTTGGCCTCAAGTTTGAGTCCGGCTTGCAGCTCATCTACAAACCCAAAGACCTGGCCGCCGAAGCGGCCTACAACGATTTGCTAACCTGGCTCAACGCGCGCGGTGCGCCGTTGGAACTACGCCCGCTCATCGTTTTGAATCGCGGCGAGTATGGTTGGGTGACGTTTGCCGAACACGCTGCATGCGAGGACGAGGCCGCGCTCCAACGTTTTTACGCGCGCGTGGGCATGCTGCTCTGCCTCACCTACGCCCTCGAAGGCACGGATTGTCACTATGAAAATCTCATCGCCTGCGGCGAACAGCCGATTTTGATTGACCACGAAACCCTGTTCCATCATCGCGTGCCCGAAGAGGTGACAGACGAAGTGCGCGCCACGGCGATCTTTAAGGCGCTGGGAAAAACCGGGGAGTCGGTTTTGCGGGTGGGGTTGCTGCCCGGCTGGCGTATAGGCAAAGACAAAAAAATTGTTTACGACGTGAGCGGCCTGGGCGCATTTGGCGAACAACTGGTGCCGTTTCGCAGCGTCCGGCTGAAATATGCCAACACCGATGCGATGAACATGTCGCTTGAGCATGGTCAGTTAAAACCGGAGGGAAATGTGCCCATGTTGAACGGCGCGCCGGCCCGGCTGGAAGAGCATGTTGAGCAGGTGGTCAATGGCTTTCGGGCCATGTACGATTTTTTGCTGGCGCAGCGCGACGCGCTGCTTGCGCCCGACAGCCCGTTGCAGGCATTTCGCCGGGCCAATGTTCGATTTATTTTTCGGGCCACGCAGGTGTACGGCTCACTGCTCAAGCAAGCCATCCAACCGGCCTATCTATTCGACGGCGCGGAGTACAGCCTGTTTCTCGAGCGGATTGCGCGGGCGCATGTTCAGATAGAGACCAAACCGTCGTGCTACCCTATGCTGGCCTCGGAACGGATCGGGTTATACCAACTCGATATTCCCTTTTTTGTCGCGCGCACCGACAGCGCGGATTTGCAACTTGATCAACTTGATGCCGAGGCCTTCCAGGTTGAGGCGATAAAGAACTACTTTGAAGGCCCCAGTTTTGAACGTGCCGTGGCTCGCCTCCAATCCTTATCGCCGGAGGATTGCGGCTGGCAAGCCTACCTGATTCAAATCTCGCTCCGGGCGCGTGTGGCCGGTCAAGACCGGGACCAGGCTCCCGTGGTTTTGCCTTCCGCCGACGCGCCGGACTCGCCTGTTCCTACCCCTGCTGATGAACCGGTGTCTGAATTGTTTGTGACGCACGCGCTGGCCATCGCCAATAAACTACGCGCCGACGTCTTTTTGGGTGACAACGGCAGCGCGACCTGGCTGGGGCCGCAATACATCTCCGAGGTGAAACGGTATCAACTTTCGGCGCTTTCCTATTCGTTTTACGACGGCACGACGGGCGTGGGCTTGTTCCTGGCCGCGTTGGCCCGCATTACCGGCGATGACACGTGGCGAAACCTGTCCCTGGCCGCCTTCCATTCAACCCGCGAGGGGCTGAAAAAGGAATTTGACGACCTGTTTAGGCTGTCGGGATTGGGCGGCACTTCGGGCGTAACATGCCCGCTGTACCCGTTGGTGCGGAGCGGGCAATGGCTGGGCGACGAGTCGCTTATTGAAGACGCGCGCGCGGCGGCGCAAAAATTGACCCGCGAACAGATTCAAATTGACCCCATTCTGGACATCATCTCCGGTTCGGCGGGCGCAATCCTGGGCCTGCTGGCCGTGTATGAGGCCACGGGCGATATCGTTGCGCTTGAACGGGCGGTAGATTGCGAGGAGCACTTGCTCAATTCGCGGGTGGCCGCATTTACCGGGCATCGCGTTTGGAAAGGTATAGCGTCCCAACCGCTCACCGGTTTTTCGCACGGCGCGGCGGGGGGCGCGTACGCGCTGCAACGGCTGGCGCAGGCCAGCGGGCGCGCCGAATTTGACGCGGCGGCGGAAGAAGCCCTGGCCTACGAAAACGCTCTATTTGACCCGGCGTACAATAATTGGCCCGACCTGCGCAACAGTGTTGATGGTACATCGGCAGACCTGGCCCAACCGGAATTTATGAACGGCTGGTGTCACGGCGCGGCGGGCATTGGGATGTCGCGGCTGGGCAACCTGGCGCTGGCCGACACGCCAACGATTCGCCGCGACATTGAGGCCGCGCTCACGGTGGCGCGCCGGAGTTTGGCGAAGTCGGAACAATTAGCGGATCACTTGTGTTGCGGAAACCTGGGCCGGGTTGAATTGTTTGCCACAGCGGGACAGGCGCTGAGAAAACCGGAATTGATTGAGGAGGCGCGCGGGTACGCCGCGCAAATCATCGCCCACGCGGAACAGGACGGCGGTTTTCACTATGCCGCTTTTCTGCCGCGCGGGATATTCAGCCCCGGTTTTTTTCAGGGTGGTTCGGGCATTGGGTACGAGTTGCTGCGGCTGGCCTATCCCGAAAAATTGCCCAATGTATTGTTGTGGCAGTGAGTGAATACCGCAAGGTTAAAATTGAAGCGGTTAAAAAAATTTAAAGAGAAAGGTGGTGAAACACAATGAATGCGCACGATTTAATGAAAGCATGGGATAACGCCATAGCAGACGCGCGCGCGCGCATAACACGCGATGAGGAAACCAACTTTAAACAAATCTCCGGGATGCAGTTTAAGAGCGGTTTGCTTGCGGGATGTTTGCAATCGGGTCAAGATTCTATTGATTGCATGCAAACGTGGTTTAACTGCACCAACCGCGTGTTCACTTGCACGTGGCACAACTGTTAATCGTTTCCGGTAACCTGTGTCGCACCCGGAGGCGGGCCAAACAAACTTAGAAGAGAAAGGAGGTGAAACACAATGAACGCACACGATTTAATGAAAGCATGGGACAATGCCGTGGTTGATGCCCGCACGCGCTTTACGCGCGATGAGAAAACTAATCTCAAGCACGTTTCAGGAATGTTGCTCCAGAGCAGTCTTCGCGTGGGAGGTAAAACAGACACGTCACACACATACTGTCAGACGAATGCTTGTGCAGACACTTACTTTAATTGCACCAATCGCGTACTCACATGCACGTGGCACAATTGTTAGCAGCTATAAGTGATCTTGCAACCACAGAGCAACATAATGTTCACCCGGTTAAAAGGGATGAGTAAGCAAAACAAACTTATACTAAAAACAGAATGAACCAATACTTTTGTTAAGCGACAAGCTGAATGTCATTTCGAGGCCATAGGCCGAGAAATCTCCTTCTAAAGGTACGGTTTCGAGG
>JAFGDY010000230.1 GCA_016931895.1 Anaerolineae bacterium | reverse complement strand
CTCTGAGCCACAAAACATTAGAGACATTTGGCTAGAGGTTTTGGACAGTTTTAGCCCGGTGCCAATTGAAGATCGTGTGGAACTGGAATGAGACGTTTTCAGCTTACCCATTTGTCCATGAGTGATTTGCCCAGTTGCTAATTTTCACAGGAGTAAAAACCGATGACTCTGCCTGAAGACACTATCTTAGAAAACCGTTATCGCATTGACCGACTGCTGGCGCACGGCGGCATGGGGGCTATTTATCGCGGCTTTGATACAAACCTACAGATGGCGGTCGCTATCAAAGAGAATTTTTTTCAAACCCCCCAGGCCATCCGCCAGTTTGAACAGGAAGCCTTGATTTTGGCCCGCTTGCACCACCCCAGTTTGCCCCGGGTTATTCACCATTTCAGTTTTGATGGTCAGCAATATCTGGTAATGGATTATATTGAGGGTGAAGACCTATGGACAGTGGTTAAAACGCAGGGACACCCCCTGGCGGAGACCCAAGCAATTAAATATATCATTCAGGTGGCCGATGCTGTTAGCTATTTACATCATCAAAATCCACCCATTATTCATCGGGATATCAAACCCCAGAACATAAAAATCACGCCCGACAATCGAGCGGTGCTGGTTGATTTTGGTATTGCCAAAATAGCCGAACACGATATGCGCACCCGCACCGGCGCGCAGGCAGTGACTCCTGGCTTCTCGCCTCCAGAGCAATACAGTGGCCTGGGCACTACCCCCGCCTCCGATATTTACTCGCTGGGGGCCACCCTGTATGCCATACTAACCGGCAAAAAACCCCCAGACAGCATTACCCTGATGGTCAGCCAGGCCAAATTTGAGCCGCCCAAAATGGTCAACGCCGCTTTAAGCGAGCAAATTTCCCAAACCATTACTCACGCCATGCGACCACAAGCTGATGAGCGTCCCCAATCTATGGCAACGTGGCAGCAAGCGTTACAGGCCGCGCTGGAATCATCAAACCTGGCTACGGCAGACGATTCTGAAACAATGTTGTCAGGTACCGTGCTGGCCTCAGAAGAAGGGCAAGATTTGGTAGTTTCTCCCAACCCTACCACGCATTGGCTGGTCGACTCAAAAGGGAGGGGGTATCCGTTGGATTCAGAGCCATTGGTTATTGGTCGCCATTCTAATGCCGATATCGTGTTAACTGTTTTGAGCGCCTCACGTCAGCATGCGCTGGTTCGGTTAGAGAATGGGCGCTGTTTGGTGATGGATAACAACAGCGCTAACGGCACATTTATCAATGAGCAACGTTTAGGAGAAACCTGGCATCCTTTGTCTCCCGGCGATGTTCTGGCGGTGGGATCGGCCCGTTTTCAAGTTACCACCAGCCCCCCGGCTCAAATAGCCCCGGTAAAATCAAAATTAGCCCCAACCCCAAATGATAAGGTTGAAACCATGCTTACTCCGATGGCGAATGTAGAGGCTGCCGTTGGAACGGCAAGCCCAGGGGCGGTTTCTTCAATGCCGGCTGCGGCGCCTCAACCATTGGTAGATTCCACTATGACCGGTTCTCCGGCAAAATTATCTCCTGCGCCCTCGCCGCCAACAATGTCTTCTCCGGTCACAGCTTACCCGGCGTCAACAAAAAAAAGAAGCCGGGGCATCATTTTACCCATCATTATTGCAGCGATAGTTTTATTGGCCGCCGTCGGCGCGGCGGCTTACTTTATTTTCAGCGCGTCCAATATCTCTACATCCGCTACCGCCACAGTTGTGGCGCAAAATGTAATGATAGCAGAGCAAACTCAAACGGCTGAAGCAGAACTGGAAATTGCCCTGACCATAACGGCTGAAGCAGAACTGGAAGAGACAGTAGGGGCCAAAGCCGAGGAAACGGCCAGGGCTGAAAGCGAAGCCGCCCGGCAAGCCAAAACAACCGCTACAGCCAAAAGCCTGGCAGCAAAAACAGCCACCGCCGCAAACGTCTCCACCAATACACCTACCTCAACCCCAACCCAACAAATGCTCAACCGGTTGGACAAAACGGACAACGAACCTACTTCCACGCCCACAGCCCCCCCAAAAACACCAACCGCCCCCCTCCGTCCGGTTACAGCGGGCGGCCCCACCGCTATTCCGGTGGAAACGGTTGAGTCTGTGGCCGAAATTGGCAACGCGCCTGTAACCGCAGTAGAAATAAACCCGCAGAATCCTAAAGAAGTTTATATTCTGGTTAAAGGCGATGTAAACAGCATCTATAAAAGCAACAACGGCGGAGACGGTCCCTGGGGAAAGTTGGATATTGATGCCTCCGGCCTCACCAATTTAGTTATTGATGCCACCAATCCGGTATGCCTATATGCCCCGGCCTGGAATGCTGTTCTCAAGTCGGTAGATGGCGGTAACAATTGGGAAGCTTATGGGCAGGGCCTCAGTACGGCCAATCGAGTGGTTGATGTGGTAGCAATAGATCCGGTCAATCCCAAAGTGTTATATGGCGGCATTGGCTCCACGCTGATCGTTTCCACGGATGGCGGCGCAAGTTGGGCGTCTGACGGTTACGGCAATGGCCTGGGGCAAGGCAGAATAACCAGCATTGCGGTTGACCCATTTAACCACGATGTGGTGTTTGTAGGGGGTGAGTTTGGTTCAATTTACAAATCAATTGACTCCGGTCGTGCCTTTATCCAGTTGGCCTTTAATACCGGCAAGGGGGCGTATAGCATCGCGGTTAACCCCAAAACCAAAGACGAATATCTGGTGGGCATCAACTCTTACGATGCCGCAATTATGAAAACAACCAATGCCGGCGATTTTCAATCGGTTAGTAATGGTTTGATTTTTGGTGGGGCTGATTCGGCTTACTGTGCTATAACTTATTCTCCCAGTAACCCTAACATTGTCTATGCCGGTAGCGGCTATGAACACGATGGCGATGCCAAAGGTATCTTTAAAAGCACCGACGGTGGGCAGAATTGGGAGAGCGTCAATAATGGCTTGAGGATCAATCCTGCCACCGGCTATCCCCACTATATCAGAAGCATAGCCGTGCATCCAACCGACCCCAACATTGTTTTTGCTGCCACCGGCTGGGGTTTATACAAAAGCAGTGATGGCGGGGCCAATTGGAGCTTAAAATAACGCCCTGTCAGATTCTATTTTATAGAAGAACAAGGACACAAAAATGAGTAGTATTCCCGTAATCAAACTAATTATAGAAAACGGTTCCACAGCAGGGCAAGTATTGACCATTGGAAATCAACCTAAAACTATTGGCCGTGGTTCCAGTAACAATGTCATCATTCAGGATAGTTCATTATCCCGGGTACACGCCAGGGTTAAGGCCGGTCCCCAAGGGCTTGTTGTTGAAGATTTGGGATCAACCAACGGCACTTATATTAACAACAGCCAGATAAGTGGTTCGGCCGTCGGTCGTTCCGGCGATACTATCAGGTTGGGCACAACCATTACGGCCCGAATACAAGTTGAAGGAGATGGGGATGAACAGGAAACAATGATGCCCGGAACCGTTCTGGCTGATAATCCGGCTGCGCCTGTTGCGTCGGACCATACGGTGATAGCAAATCAAACAGTTATGGCCGGCGGCGGCCCTGTAGAAACAAACGCAACCTACGTGCATGCTTCTCCACCATTCCATACCCATAACCAACCTCAGAGTTATGTTGCGGCCTGGTTATGGGTTGTGGTGGCCGTACTGATTGCTGCGCTGATTGTGGGAGGAGCCTTAGGATATTTATATTACACCAATGTTCTCCAGGCTGCCCCTCCCCCTGTGGTAGCCCAATTACCTCCTCCCCCCACAGACACAGCTACGCCCGAACCGGAACCAACAGCCACCAGCACAGCCACCCCGGAATCTTTAAGCGTACCGGGAATAGCCATGATGAAAGTTCCGCAGCAACCTCTTCCCCCAGAGGGGACTGAAATAGACCCCTTCTGCCAAACCCAAATTGAAATCTCGGCTGACGAAGCCGTATATATCCGGTGGCAGCATCCCCTGGCCGAGCCTGATGATGAAACCGACTATCTGACTGAATGGATCAACACAGCCCATTATGATGTCACCCTCAATGGCCGGCCCATTGATACCCTTAACTATTATCAAGATGAAAACTTTATTCTAAATTTGTGGCATCAGTTAGGGCTTTTGGAACCTGGCTCGCACTTTTTGCGCATTCAGTGGTACACCAGCCGCCAAATTTCCAATGGCCTGGACATCGCCCCTCCCGATGGCCAGGTGGATACGTTTGGGCCAGGTCCGGCCGGCGAAGGGTCGTGTGAAATTGTGGTAGCAGAACCTCTTGCCGCCGCAACGTTTACCCCTATCCCCTCTCCCACGGCTATGCCCTCCCCATCTCCCACCACAAAGTCTCAAGTTTCTCTCCCCTCTGCCCCCCTGGGTATTTTTCAAGATTTTGAAAGCGTAAGCAACTGGAAGCGGGGAGATCAACCTTACGGCGAATTTACCCGTTCTTCAGAACAGGTTCATAGCGGTAGCTATGCCGGGCAGTTGAATTACAACTTCCCCTCGTCCGATAATGATTATGTGGTTTTTTTGCAAAACCGGCGGTTAGACGGGCGCCCCAATGCTATTTCAGCCTGGGTGTATGGCGATGGCTCCGAACATTTTCTTAATGTTTGGGTAAAAGATGCCAACGGACAAACTTGGGGCATGAACTTTGGTCAGGTTGAACACACCGGCTGGCAAGAGATGACTGCTTTTTTGGACCCCGCTCAACCCTGGCCCAGTGGTCACATCGGCGGTCCCAACAACGGTGCTATTGATTACCCTATCACATTTCACGCCATTGTGTTAGATGACGGCAGCGACGATTATAGCGGTCAAGGCGTGATTTATATTGACGACCTGAACAGTCAAGAAGGGGTGACTCTCCCCACTCCTACTCCGATGGTGATTGTACAGCAGGGAGGAGGGGCTGCTTCAGGTGGGCAACCCGGCTCTGGCCCAGCCGCAAGTGGCGGTTACATCTTGGTAGTTGGCGGGCAACATAAATATACGGAACCTTGGGGCGCTCCCTGGGATGGCGATGCCTGCCGCGCCCATCGTGAGAATAACTGGAACGACAAAGCGCGGATGAGGGCCTTTCATCTGCAATTGTTGTTGACCAATAACACCAACATAACCGTACCGCATGCCTGGCTCCCCGATTATGTAACAGCCACCGGCAAAACAGGACGTTTTTGCTTTTTCGGCTATGGTGATCGCAGCACTGCCGTTGCGCCGGGGGCCACCGGCGATGTAACCTTTTTTACCGTGGTTGACCAGGGCGATTACGTGCAGCAGGTTATCCTTACGGTTAACGGTCAAACCATCCAACTCTGCCTGGGGCCGGATGGAATGGGCGGGCCTTGCTGATAGTAGGCCAATAGCGATCTGGATGTAGCAAGGTAGAAAATTATAAACGGACAACGTCTAAATTAAAATTTTTGAGAAGAGAATTATGGAAAAACTACAATTTACCCTTACCGCATTGGTTACAAGTTAAGGGTCATCAAGGATTGTCAAATTGAGTAGAACCAAAGCGGAAGGCTTGCGCTTGCGTTTAATCAAACCG
>JAFGDY010000229.1 GCA_016931895.1 Anaerolineae bacterium | reverse complement strand
TGGCCGATGCGGTTTTTTTCCTGGATTTGCTGCTGCTGGCGGCGGGTCAGGGCCAGGTCGTATTTGCCCCGGTCGGCCAAAATCGCTCCGCCGTGGGTGCGAATGATCAAGTGGTGGTCGGCCAGGGCTTGCAAATCGGTGCGGATGGTCACTTCCGACACGTCCAACTGTTGGCTGAGGCCGACAACCGACACGCGCCCCTCTTGCTCAATCAATTGCAGAATTTTTTGGCGACGTTCTTCCAGGAACAACTCTTTGGTGGTGGTTATTGTTTGTTGTTTGATTATTTTCATTTTCAGTTACTTTCATTTTATTACAAAATGAAAACGATGTCAAATATGAGGATAAGAAAATTGACTCTCACCCGGATGAGAAATTTGGTGGTTTGTGTTATAATGAACCCATA
This sequence comes from Anaerolineae bacterium, assembly GCA_016931895.1. NCBI lineage: Bacteria > Bacillati > Chloroflexota > Anaerolineae > Anaerolineae bacterium. The sequence continues at coordinate 30,032 of JAFGDY010000229.1, read as the reverse complement.
GTGGGGGTAAATTTTGGATGAGGTCAGAAAAATGTCAACCCTTCAGGAGGCTATTAAAGCCATCAAATCAGGCGATAAAGCCGGCGGCAAACAGATTCTAGCCCGGTTTCTCAAAGCTGAACCCACCAATGAAGCTGCCTGGCTGTGGCTGGCTCAGGCGCTTGATAATGATGAACAACGCCGCCACTGCCTGGAACAGGTTTTAAAAATAAATCCTGACAATGAAATGGCCCAACGCGGCATGGCCATTCTACAACAGCAACCGGCCAAACGGCCTCAGGCAGATGCTTTCCCGGAACCCAGACGCAAACGGATAAAACCCTTATCCTCACCCGCTCAACCCCCACCGGCAGGGGCAAACGTTAATTTGGCGCAACCTTCCGCTCCGGGAGCCTCCGGCGCTACGTCGGCGGAATTGTTGAAGCGGGCCAATATTTTGTTAAAACAGGGTGAGGCAGAGCAGGCCCGCCAGTTGTTACAACAGGCCCTGGCCGTCAACCCAATTAATGAGGATGCATGGGAAAAATTGGTAGATATTGCGCCAACGCCTGAAGCCCGGGGCCAGATATTCAAGGAGTGGCTGCGCTATAAGCCGGACAGCCGGCGGGCGTCGCAAAAATTAAAAAGGCTAACCTCGGGCGGGCGGTCAAAAACAACATCGTGCCTGGTGTGGGGCATTTTGGCGATAGTGATGATCCCCTGCCTGGTTATTGCCGGGGTCAGTGTTTGGCTTTTTGGGGCCAGTTATTTTGAGCCGGATTATTTGCACGAGGATGCGCTGACCCTGGTGCGCATGAAACAGGTGCGCATGGACGACGTTAGAAATATGGCGTTTCAGGTGCAGCAGAAAAAAAGCGAGCAACTGCAAAGAGAAATAGCCTACAGCGCCAATGCCGAAGCGTCTGAAAAAGCGTTGGGGTTGCTGGAGTATTGGACCAATACCGAGGCCCGGCGCTTTAAAGGGTATGTTGAAATTCGCCCGCCGCTTGAAGACAACACCGGGGCCGCAACGGACCTGGAAATAGGAAAAGCAGTGCTGGTATTTGAATTTTGGGGCGACTCCATAATTTATAAAATGCCGGACGACGAAAAAACAAAGTATATCCGGGTAGAGGCCAAAAGAACGTTTGAAGCTGCGGAGAAATGGGAAGTGGCGAAGATGGAGGAGGTGACGGTCAGTGAGTTCTTGCCGTCTTCACTGGTTTGCTATAGTTGTATGACCCATACCCAAACCCCTAGCATTAAGGAGTGCCGGCCCTATTGGCAGCTTATTATGAATCTTGATCAAGAGAACGCCGGCGCTGTTGAATCGCTGCCGCAGCGGGCGTGCCAGTGGATAAGTATGAGGTGAACCATGAAAATTGCCGTCGCCAGCGATGAAAAAACATACCTGACCGATTTTGTGGTGGCCCAGCTCAAAGAACGCGGTCACGAGGTTATCTTGTTGGGCATTTTGGCCGATGAAGCCTTACCGTGGACGCTGGCCTCGGAAAAGCTGGCCGATACCGTAGCCACCGGCGCCGCCGACGAGGGCGTGCTTTTTTGTTACACCGGCACCGGCGCCTCGATAGCGGCCAACAAAGTGCCCGGCATCCGGGCCGCCCTGTGCGGCGATGCCCAAACCGCCAGAGGCGCGCGTTGGTGGAATGACGCTAATGTCCTCGTGCTGAGTCTGCGGGCGACTTCGCCGGAAGTGGCCAAAGAAATTTTGGAGGCCTGGTTTGCGGAAGCGGTGAAGGAAGAGGAGCAGGAGACGATTGCTCACCTTAAAGAGATAGAGGCGCGACATTCGGGTCAAGCCCAATGAAAATATTATCTAAAAAAGTCCTTGCAGGTGCTGAAACGGTAAAGGTATACTAGCTATATGCTTTTATTTGATCAAACGAGGTAATGAACAAATGGAAACGAAGATGACGGCCATAGAAATGACCGGAACAGTGGACGAACATCACCAGCTTCAATTGGATGGATTGCTCCCTACTCTTGGTCCCATGCGCGTGCGGGTGATTGTCTTGTATCCCATTAATGGTGATGAAGTGGATGAAACTGAATGGTTGCAAGCGGCCGCTCGCAACCCGGCTTTCGATTTCCTGAATGACCCGGAAGAGGATCTCTACTCCTTAAATGATGGAAAATCTTTTCATGACTAAGTATAAAGTCGCCCTCGTTTCCTTTCCATTTGATGATCTTTCTAGCAGCAAAGTTCGACCCGCAGTTTGTCTGACTGATCCAATTGGGCCATATCATCACGTGATTCTTGCTTTCATCACCAGTCAGGTAGCCGCCAAACCATTAGCGACAGATTTCATTATCAGTTCTGACGATATTGGTTTTGCTTCAACAGGATTGCGTGTTTCTTCTACCCTACAATTACATCGTTTGATGACAGTCACAACAACCCTCCTTCGACGCGAGTTGGGACAATTACCCCCAGATATGTAAACGCAGGTCAATCATCGTCTCCGCAAATTATTTGACCTCAGGTAGACAATTCAAACGATGAGAAGGAAGCTTATAAACCGACGCTATTGGCTACGCTTAGCCGGTTTTTTTGTGTTTGCCCTCAGTGTTGCCCTGTTAAGCCTGCCCCTTTTGCTCGGCTTTTTAACTAGCCTGGCCCTGGTCTATGCCCCATGTTTTGAAACCGCCGCCACCCCCACCGACTATGGCTACGAATGGGAAGATGTCACCCTGGCAGCGCGGGCAGGCGGCGCATTTCGCGGCTTCTTTATCCCCGGTAACAATCGCGCCGCCATTATCATTCCTCCTGCCGGAGCCAACGGTCGTAGCGCCCGTTTAGGGGAAGCCATTGTGCTGCGGCGGAACGGTTACAGTGTATTTATGTTTGAGTCTCGTCGCTGCGCCGGGATGGGGCCGTTGAGCCTGGGTTACCAGGAAGTAAACGAAGTGGCCGACGCCCTGGCTTATCTCCAAACGCGGCCGGAGGTTGATCCTCACCGGATTGGCATCCACGGTTTCTCTTCAGCCGGAGCCACGGCCGTTATGGCGGCGGCGCGCCTGCCCGCTTTACGGGCTGTGGTCGCCGAGGGGGGATATGGCGACTTTACGGAGAATGCGTTAGGCTCAAGCCGCAGGGCCGGCCTGGCGGGTTATTTTGACCGCCTTTATCGTTGGTCCAGCCAGTTGACGTACCGGCTGGTCACCGGCAATCACCTTGAGCAACTCAGTCCCATAAACGTTATCGGAGAGATTGCGCCGCGTCCTATTTTTCTCATCTACGGCAGCCGGGAAGTCAGCCTGCCGGGAGGTCGCCAACAAAAACTGGCTGCCGGCGATAACGCCGAACTTTGGGTGGTTACGGGGGCCGGACACGGCAACTATCTGGAGGTAGCCCCGCAGGAATTCGAGCGGCGGGTGGTTGCTTTTTTTGACCAGGCGCTGCGGTAAGGTTTGGCGGCTAATCCAGCAACAATACCAACAACTCGCCCAATCGCCGAATTTTGATCACGCCAGGCGGGGGGAGCAGGTCATTATCAGGATTCATCAGGATCGGCCTCAAACCCGCGTTCTGCGCTCCCTCAATGTCGTTAACCGGGTTGTCGCCCACGTAGAGGGTTTGGTGAGGCAAAGGGTTGCCGGCTATTTTCAAGGTTTCCAAAAAGACTCGCCGGTCCGGCTTATGATAACCCAGTTCCTCGGAAATCAGGGTGAAGTTAACGTGCGCGGCCCAATGATGCCTTTCTATTTTGGCTCGCTGCAAGGTGGTAAAACCGTTGGTCAAAATGCCGGTGGTATATTTGGGGCGTAAGGCATCCAACACAATAAACGCATCCTCAAAAGGCTCAATTTCATTTAACACCAATTCTTGCCAATAAGCCACCATTGCCTCGGCCAGGACGGCATCTTTGCCCAGGGCGCGCAAGGCGTTAACGTAACCGTATTTAGCGGCGACATCCCCATCAATCACGCCATCCACCATCATATACCACATATCTCCGGTTTTGGACCAATAACACTCAATGAATTGAGCGTAGTTGAGCGGGCACAAGTCATTGGCAAATCGTTCAAAAAGCGTCTCGGTGAGCTTATTGATATGCCAGGTGTGCCGGAGCAGGGTCCCATCCAGATCAAAAATAACGGTGGTAATGTGAGAAAAATCCGCTGGCGCAGAGTTGTCCAAAATAACCTCCCCGGCCTTAATAGCCTGTCAATGCATCTGCAAGAAAACCGGGAGAAACTCACCAAAAACCCACAATTTTCCCCAATTTCCTACAAGCCCCGGCATCGTCAATAAGAAATTTATTTAAGCCCCGTTTTTATGTTCAAACGCCTCAACCCTGGCCCGCATCTCCGCCGAAATGGGCATGCTTTGCCCCGCGGCGTAGTTGTAATGAACCAGCACGCCATAGCCCTCGGCCACTAACTGGCCGTCTGCTTCTACCCGATGTTCCATCAGTAAGCTGGAGTTTTTTATTTCCATCACCCGCGACCCGACCTCAACCCGCTGCCCGTAAAAAACAGGCTTTCTAAAATCGCAGTCCAGGTGTGCCAAAATAAAGGCAATGTCATTCCAGCCGCCTCCAGGCTGGCGCAAACCCAAATCAAGCAGATAACGCAGCCGACCCGTTTCCACGTAAGTTAGAATAACCACGTTGTTGACGTGCCCAAACGCATCCAGGTCCCTGAACCGAACCTCAATGGGCAAAATGTGACGAAATCCCTCCATGCTGCTCTCCGGCAAAAAAAGATAATAAAGGCAGTTTAGCACAGCCACCAGAACAGTCAAACTAAAAACATTGAATAATGTATTTGCTCTTATCGTGGCGCGTGGCATAATATTTGCCTATGTTACGTTACGGAATTTTGCTCACGCTTTTGTTAGCCCTCGCCGTCCTATCAGGCTGTGAACTGGACGCCAAACAAAATCCGTTGTTGGCGATTATCCAACCCACTGCTACGCCCACCTTTACCCCCACCGCCACGCCCACCCAGACCCCCACTCCCACCCCTACGCCCACGTTGACCCCCACCCTCACCCCTACGCCCACCCCTACCCCCACCCTCACCCCTACGCCCATTCCCAGCGACCGCCTGGCCCTGGCCCAGCGAGCCTACACTAACGGCGATTACGAAACCGCCCGCCAAGAATTTGCCGCTCTGCTGGCCGACCCCGGCGCGGACCCTGACGAAAAACGCCTGGCCCTTCACTGGCGCGGGCGGAGCGAATTGAACCTGGGCGATACTTCCGCCGCTATCGCCACCCTCAAAATGTTTGTGCAAGAATATCCCAGCGACGAATTGACCCGCGCCGCCCAATTCAATCTGGGGCTGGCTTACGAACAGGCCGGCCAGGCCAAAGAAGCAGTGGTCGCTTATTTGGGCGTCATCATCCCCGCCGACCCCATCAACGTTTACATTTACGAACGGATTGGCGATATGGCCCGGCAAGCTAAAGAATACGCCGGGGCCATCAATGCCTATCAGGCCGGGCTCAAGGCCACCGACGACCTCGGCTTCCAGGTGCATTTGCGCGAGGGTATGGCCCAGGCCGAACTGCTGCGCCACGATCCGGCGGCAGCCATTGCCCAATACCAAGAGATTCTGGCCGTATCCCAAATCAAAACTTATCGGGCTAAAATTTTGCGGCTGCTGGGTGAGGCGTACCTGGCTGCCGGCAATACCGAGGCGGCCCAGGCGGTTTACCTGGAAGCCGTCAACCTCTACCCGGAAGCTTACGATAGTTACCTGGCCCTGGTGGAACTGGTCAATGCCGGGGCGCCGGTTGACGAATTTCAGCGGGGCCTGGTTGATTATCACGCCGGGGCGTATCAAGCAGCCATTGCCGCCTTTGAACGTTATCTGGCCGGGGAGAAAGCAGAGGAGCAACAAAACGCCATCACCCCCACCACCGGCCTGACCACGACAGAGGCCCTGACCCGCACCTCCCCCTCAATGGCGCCGGTTGAGCCAACGCCGCCGCCCCGCGCGGCTGAAGCGGTTTGGCTGACGGCCCTTTCCTGGCAAAAATTGGGGAGTTACTACAGCGCCCGGCAATTCTTTCAAAAGTTGATTGACGATCATCCCACCAGCCCCAACTGGGGTCAGGCGCATCTGGAAATAGGCCAAACGCTCATTGACCAGGACAACATTGACCAGGCCAAAAGCACGCTCCGCAATTTTGCGGCCGAAAATCCCCGGCATCCCCTGGCCGCCGAGGCGCTCTGGCGGGCCGCTCGCCTGGAATTGGATGGAGACCTGTTGGCTGAAGCTCGCGCCAATCTGCGTGAGCTGGCTCAAGCCTATCCTGACAGCGATTACGCCGACGACGCCCTCTATTGGGCCGGGCAGGCCGCTTTTAAGTTGGCGGATTATCAGGCCGCCATAGCCGATTGGTTTACCCTGGCCGGCGCCTATCCCGAGAGCGAGTTGGCCAGTTTTGCCCGTTACTGGCAGGCCAAGGCGTTGCTGATATTGGGGCAGGATGATGAGGCCCAAAAAGTATTATCTGCTCTGGCAGGTTGGTCGCTGGACTATTATGGCTTACGCGCCCGCGATCTTTTGAACGGCGCCGCCCCGGCGGGAGGCAGGGTCACGTCACTGGTCCGGCCCGGCCCGGCAGAATTGGCCGCCGAACAGGCCGAGGCCGAAACCTGGCTGCGGGAGTGGCTGAACCTGGCCGATACGGAACATCCTTCTGCCGTCAGCGCGCAGATTCAGGGCGACCCCGCTTTCCAACGCGGCCATGCCCTGTTAGACCTTGGTTTGCGCCAGGAAGCCCTGGCCGAATTTGAAACGGTCAAAGATAATTGGTGGGCCGATCCCCTGGCCATGTATCAACTCTCGGTCTATTTTAGAGATAAAGGGTTAGGTCGCTTGAGCATTGTCACCGCCGCTCGTTTGATTTTTCTCTCCCCGGCCCGCGCCCCCGAAGAAGCGCCCATTTTTATCCAGCGTTTGCTTTACCCTGTCTTTTTTGCCGATATTATTCAAGCCGAAGCGGAAAAATTTGACCTTGACCCCACCCTTCTCCTGGCCCTGATCCGGCAGGAAAGCCTTTTTGAGCAATCCGCCCACTCCCCGGCCGGCGCGCGCGGTTTGATGCAGGTCATGCCCACCACCGGCGATTATATTTCTGAACGTGGCGATTTTGCCGATTTTAACCCGGATCAACTATGGCTGCCTTACAAAAGTATTCAATTTGGGGCCTGGTATCTCAACCAGCAGATGGGTATGTTTGATAACAATCACTTCGCGGCCCTGGCCGCCTACAATGCCGGGCCGGGCTACGTTTTGGAATGGGTCAAAACCTCCGACGATCTGGATATTTTTGTGGAATCTATCCCTTTTTGGGAATCTCGGCTTTACATCAGAAGGGTATACGTTAACCTTTCGGCCTATCGCCGGCTGTACGGCATGCCCTCTAATATTTCGCAATAGCCCAATAGTCCCGTTATCTTATTGTCGCATCCCTTTTAGTTATGGTATAATGACTTAGTCATAAGCTGTGCCTCTTGACCGTTCAGCCACGTGTTTTGAGTTAAAGAACATAGGATTATCAAAAGTGACAGGTTTTTTAGGTAGTCCGGCCATAGCGTTAGCGTATCATTTATTTACCCTCATTGCCATTGAAGCGGCCTTGTTTATTGCCTGGGGACAGTGGCGACGCAGCGATTCATTTAGAGCGCGCCGGCTGACAATTGCCTTTGCGGGCATCACGGTGTTGCGCCTCATGTTCATTGTTTTGGCCTTGATTGGGGCGGTATCTGCTGATTTTGCCAATCACTGGTTGCCTCCGTTTGAGCGAATTATAGCCATCTGTAGCGCAGGTTTTCTGGTGTGGGGCTTTACGCCGCTTTTCCGAGAAAAAGGATTTGTCGGCACCACTGTTTTAGCCCTGAACGCTGTTTTTGCTTTTGCCTTTTATTTCCTGGCTATAGCTTTTTGGCAAGGTAACGACTTTAACCGGGATATTCTATGGGAACTTTGGTTTGTGGCCTGGCAGACCGTTTTAGTTCTCTTTGGGGCGGTCAGTTGCGCCATGAAGCTGGATGAGGAAAGAGCTTACGCCCTGGTTGGTTTTGGCACCCTGTTTATGGGCTACATGCTGCACGTCTACGCCATTTTGGCCTCAAGTTATCCTCTCCCCCACAACCCCGTTTTTGTCCGGCTGGCCGAAATGATTGCTTATCCATTTTTTGCCGTGGCCGTTTACCAGGGCGCTATCCAATCGCTTAGCGCCCGCAGCCGGGAATTGCAAAATTTAAGCGAAGTCTCGCTGGACCAGATCAGGGGGTTGATCAGCCTCTTTGAAGCGGCCCGGCAGATCAGCTCATCCCTTGAACTATCCGATGTGTTAGATGGGGCCGCCCGGAGCGTGGCCATGGCCATTGGCGCCGACCAGTGCGCTATCGCCCTGCCGGAGGATGGGGGAGATGATCTATCCCAACTGCGGATGGTGTCTATTTATAATCCCTCTCGCCGGGGGCGCGGCGAGTCGGTTTCTTTTCCCGCCAATGAGCAGCAAGTCATCAAACACGCCCTCAAACGAAAATACCAGGTGCATGTTGACGAATACCAGGACAACCACCAAATTCGGCTGCTTTTTACCCTCATGGGCGCCGGCGATGTTGGCCCGTTGCTGGTGCAGCCCCTGCTCAAAGAAGGCGAGCCAATTGGGGTATTGATTTTGGGCAACGCCGTATCAAAACGAGTCTTTACCGATAGCGAGACCCAACTCTGCAAAGCGCTGGCCGATCATATTTCTGTTTCAATTGACCATGCCAAAGAATACATGGCCTCTTCGGCCAAGGCCCAACAATTATCCTGGACCCTGCGCAACCAGGAACTGGAAATGGGCAAACGCCAGGCCGCCATGGAGAGCGAATTAAAAAAGAGCCGGGAAGAGGTGGCTCTGTTTGCCCAGCGCCTGTATGAGTATGAAACTGCCGAAAAAACCAACAAAGAAGCGTTGGCCCAGGCGCGGGAACGGTTGGTCAAGCTGGAAAAAACCATCGAACGAGCCAAAGCGGAAGTTGAAAGGTCAAGGCAAAAGGACAAGCAGATTGAAGGTTTGTTGTCTGAAACGGAAAAACATAAACAACGTTTGGCCGGTTTTGAGGCAGAAAAACAAAGCCTGCTGGAAAAAGTTGACCAGTTAGAGCAAGAAGTGGCCGAGATTGACCGCTTGAACGAAGCCCTGGAAGCCAGCAACCAACGCGCTCGCAAATTGGCGCGCGCCCTGAAGCATGCGCGCGCTCACTCGCAGCAGGCCGCGCCGGTGCCGGCCGCCTTTTCCAGCGCCCAGGTGAGCGCCGGGCTGGAAAATCTGAGTTGCGGCGTGATTATTGGCGATGCCGGCGACAAAATAAATCGGGTTAATGCCGCCGCCAATCAAATGCTCGCCCAGCGCAATAATAAATTGGTGGGCAAAGAGTTGGGGACCATTTGTGAAGATGAACGCTGGCTGCAGGCCCTCAAACAATTTCGGGCCAGCGGCGAGTCTATGGTGACCACCACGTTTAAGGTGAGTAATACGGTGTTACGCGCTACCATCAGCCCCATGGTCGCCTCCGACGGCAATGACCAGGAAGGCACCGTAACTATTCTTTACGACATTACGGCCGAGGCCGAAAGCCAGCAGGCCCGGGATGAATTTGTGGCCTCACTTTCTCAGGAATTACGCACCCCCATGACGTCCATTACCGGCTATACCGATTTACTGCTGGGCGAGTCGGTGGGCATTATTGGCGAAATGCAGCGCAAATTTTTACAACGCATCAAGGCCAATATTGAGCGGATGGGCAGCATGTTGAGCGACCTGATTGGGGTCACGGCCATTGATGCGGGCCAATTGGAGATTCGCCCTACTGTGGTTGATATGGCTGAAGTGATTGAAGATACAATTATTAATGCCAGGGCGCAGTTGGAAGAAAATGAAATAACGCTCAATATGAATTTGCCTGATGACGTGCCCCCGGTAGAGGCGGACCCGGAGTCGGTGCGACAGATAATGGGCAACCTGTTGGGCAATGCCATCAAGTGTACGCCGGCCGGAGAGAGCATAGAAATATCTGCTTCTAAATATGTGGAAGATGGCGACGACATGGCCGACGATGAGGAAGCGCAATTTTTGCAGGTATCTATTAAAGACTCCGGGGGAGGGATTGCCGACAAAGACCTTAAGCGGGTTTTTGAAAGATTTTACCGGGCCGAACGGCCCCTGATTCAGGGCTTGGGTGAAACCGGCGTTGGCCTGGCTATTGTCAAGTCGCTGGTTGAGGCGCACGGGGGGCGCGTGTGGGTAGACACTGAAATGGGCGAGGGGTCCATCTTTCACTTCTTGTTACCCATTAGCGAGCATTTTGAAGACCCCTGGCTGGAGGTGGATATTCCGCCCCTGGACCTGAACTCGGACCAGCCCGCTTCACTTTAGGGACGAGGTAAAAGCGTGTCTACCAAACTTCCCCCCGATGAAAACTCATCTTCTTCTCCCCTACAGCACCTGGCCATTGCCGTAGGAACCCTGCTAGTGATTACCTTAACCGTATTGGCTGCCATTTTTTTGGCTATGCAAGATGTGCCCGACCAGGAGCAGCCAACCGCCATTGTGGCCAGCACGCCGACCATCATTCGGCCCCTGGCTACGCCAACCTCGCTTTTACCATCGTCTCCCGCGGCCGTAGCGTCGCCCACGTTTACCCCTACCCTACCGCCGCCGGCCACGGCTACCCCTTCGGCTACGCCGCTGCCTTCGCTTCAACCCACCGATACCCCCCTCCCCCCAACCTCAACTTTACCGCCGACCGACACACCCTTGCCGCCGCCGCCAACGGCAACCTCAACCCCGGAAATACCAACCCCAACGCCAGAACCGGCGCCCGCTACGCCGCAAGCCCCCCCGGGAGGGGCTTGTCAACCGCCGCCTACCTGGATAGCCTACACCGTGCAAACGCCGGAAGAAACCCTAAACTTACTGGCCGAAAGAACTAATTCCAGCCCTTATGAACTATACCAGGTAAATTGCCTGGACTCTTATACTATTCGGCCCGGACAGGTAATTTATTTGCCGTTTTTGCCGCCTACTTCTACCGTTACCCATACTCCCACCCCGGTTACTCCCTCGCCTACCCCCACCCGCACCGATACGCCTACGGCTACTCCTCGCGCTCCAGAAATTTTTAGCAGCGAGCCTGGCTCCGGGGTGAACACAGAAGAAGTGATCATCGCTGTTCAAGGCAGATATTTTTACTACGATGAGAGCGATGGATTTAGAGTTGAATTGAGAAGGGGCGGTTCAAAGCAGGGTCTGCTCCTGGGCGAGTTAAAGACAAACAACAGTTTTGAAGCCATTGTGCCCATTGGCCTACTGCCCGGGACCTATGATTTGTGGGTCATCAATCCCGATGATCAATTTGATGTTCGCAGTTCGGCCTACACCGCCATAGAAGCCACGCCCACCCTTACCCCGTAGATTTTGTAACGCCCAAACAAAAAGGTCAACTTCCCATCCCAATGGGAGATGCGTCCCAAAATTTTGGCGGTAGGGACAAGACATTGTCCTGTCTCTACCCTATGGCCTAAAAATTGGAACAGGCCCGCCTGACGAGCCATTAATTATTGCCGGTGATGTTCACTACAAGGTCATGCCGGCCCGCCGGCAACGCCGCCGTAAAATAATGATCTTGCCCTACCGTCACTTGCTCCCCGGCCAATGGCCCCCCATCAAGAAAAACCGGGCCGGGAGCAAAATTGGTGGGCAGGAGCAGCCGCAAGGGAAATGTTGGACCCTGGTAATTTGTTTCATAAGCCAATATCAGGGCGTCGGCGGCAGGTTGATAATGATAGCGCAGATAAAGGCCGCTGGGCGGTTGGTGAACCGTGATCCGGCCCGGCCAGTCGCCCAGCCGGGGGCTGAGCGTGGGGCTATCCAGAGAAAGTTGAACGCCGTAAAGCCCTTCCACAATCACCTGCGTATAAACCCCGGCCGCGCCGGCGTATTGCTCGCCCCCATGCCCCGCCAAAGTGGTAACCTCTTGCCACTCAAAAATCTGGCCGGGGTGATTGGCCCAATCAGCGGCCGTTTGCAAAAGATGCGCGCGGGCCAACCGGCTATAGCCGGTTTCAAATTCGGCCAGCACCTGCCAGCCGCCCCACCAGTCCCACACCCCGCCGTTTTGATAAACGCCCCGGCCGGCCAGGCTGGGCATCTTAAAAAAACCTTCTGGATAAGGCGGAAAAAGCACCACCCCGGGCTTCTGCGCCCCGGCGACTAACCGGGCGTTTTCCAGCGCGTCAACTATCATGGCGTTTTGAAGGGCGTCGGTCAAGCCGCAGCCTATGGCTACGGCGTTGGTAATACTGACCATTGCCTCCTCGTCAAAATCATGCCGCAGGGGGGTGAGGTGCAAATGGGTGCGATAAAAGCCCCGCTCCGGCTGCCAGAGATAATCATGGGTGGCGCGTTGAAGGGTCTCAGCCTCGGCCTGCCAGCGCCGGGCGGCTGCTTCATCGCCAACGGCGCGATTCATGGCCGCCAATTCGCGCCAGGCCCGGTAGGCCAGGGCTTGGTCATAAATAGAGGCGGTCCACACCACGTCTTCCGGCACAATGTCGGTGGGATTGCCCGTGGTGGGCTGAAACCGCACGTCGCCCCAGTCGGTGGTATGATCGCGCTTGATCAAACCTGTGGCCTTGTCACGGCGATGAGCGAGCAGCCAGTCGCCCGCCGCATTGAGCCGGGCGATGACGGGCAGGCCGTTGATTTCCTCTTTTAACCAGGCTGCGCCCCCATGCGCCTGGTAAACTACGTAAGCCGCGTGGAGCAAGTGGGTCTCTTCGTCGGCAACGGCGGTGGCTTTGTCAATGGTTCCATCGGGGCCAACGGTGGCGGAAATGGCCCCAAAACCTGCTTGCCAGCCGTCCTCGCTGCTTACGGTTGACAGTTCATATTGCTGGCGCAAGAAACCTTCCACGCCCCATTTCAGCCGTTCGGCGGGGTAAAAATAGCTGGCCCCTTTCATCAATGTGGACGTATCCCGAATGAAAAGGCGGGGATAGATGGGATCGGGTTTGAAGCCCTGCACCGGATAACCCAGGTCAAATTCAAGCTCATTGGCTTGCAGCACCTGCAAGATGGTATGGCGCATACTATTGACGTTAGGCTGGTCGGGCAGGTGCCAGGTGGTGGTATCTTCAAGCGGAGGGAGAGGCATCGCTCCGGCAGGGGTTGGCCGGGCTATTGGGGTGAGGGTGGGTTCACCGGAAGTTGTTCGTTGAGCCGGCGCAGGCGTCAGGTTTGGTTTTGTCAGCGAGGTAGAGGTAACAACTTGGCTTAAGGCGGAAGATGACGGCGAGGGATCAGCCGGGGCCGGGGAGAGCGCCGGAGTCGCTGTTCCGGCGCAGGCGTTTGACCCCATGACAATGAGCAGCATTCCCAGCAGTTTGACCAGGCGGAAGATTGGCATATACTCTTATCCTCTCAGCAAAATTCAAGACATCATAGTGGGAAACGGCCTTGAAGTCAACTGCCGGACTTCGCCGGGGCGTTGTAAAAATTCAATAAATGTGTTGATTGACGACCGGTTTACTCACGGCCGGTACCGGCGTTTGTTCCCACCCCAATGGCGCGGGTTTCAGATTGTACAGAATAACGACGACCTCAAGGCGCAATTATCTCAGTTTTGGGCGTTGCCGGATGGCCATAGCAGATGACCTCAAGCAAAATGGGTTGCCAGCCAGGGTTATCTGTGCTAGAATGGGGCCGGTTCAGAGACAATATTCCCCAAATCACTGCGTTGAGCGCATCTTCTCCCCATGCGTCGGCAGTGACTATATCTTCATTCACCGCTATTTAATAAAACACTTCCCCTCGCTGAAGGGGGCGGACATCCCTGAGGCTTTTGGGGAAATCATAGTTTTTACCAACTTAATTGAGAGGAGATCAACAATAATGCCTACCGAAGCAGCTTTACAAGCCTTGCGCATCCTACGCGATGGCAGTCAGTTTCAATGGTACGTCATTCCCCTGTTTGCCCTGGTGGTTTACGTGTATGCGGTGGAAATTGAAAAGAGAAACTGGGACCTGGTATTTGCCGGGCTGGCCTACTGGGGCATGGACTGGTTCAACGAAATCTGGAACGCGCTGGTCTTTCACTTGACCCAATACGCGCCGGTTTGGGGCGCCCCCGGCCAAACCGCTTACCTGATTTTGATCGGGCTGAATATCGAAATCTGTTTTATGTTTGCCATCGCCGGTATTGTTTTTGCCAAGATGCTGCCGGCTGACCAGAAACTGAAAATCTTGGGCCTGCCAAACCGGCTGTTCTTTGCCATCGCCGGTTCTATCTTTACGGTGTTCGTGGAAGTGTTGTTGAATTCGGTTGGCGCGCTCACATGGGATTATCCCTGGTGGGGCGCCAGCGCTCCCTGGCTCATCTTCCTGATTGGCTACTTTCCTTTCTTCCTGGTTTCGTTTTGGGTATATGATCTGGCCAGCATTAAAAAGAAAGCGGTGGTAGTGGGAAGTATTTTTACCTTCAACATTGTCTGCATTATTATATTTGGCGTCATCTTGCGGTGGATCTAAGCATTAGAACGAAAACGGAGGAGGCTGTGACCCAACCAGAAATTTTTGACCGGACTCAAAAAAAGCCCCACATTTGGGAAATGGTAGAGCTAAATTTTACCGCCCAAAATCAATATGCCAATCCCTATCTGGATGTGGAAATGTGGGTGCAACTCAAAGGCCCTAATGGGTTTGATAAACGAATTTACGGGTTTTGGGATGGAGGGCAAACGTTTAAAGTCCGGCTGGTGGCTACCGACGTTGGCTGCTGGACGTGGACGAGCTACGCCTCGCCCGACGACCCCGGCCTGAGCGGCCAAACAGGCGAATTCAGCGCCTCAAACTGGACCGAGGCCGAAAAACGGGCCAATCCCAACCGGCGCGGTTTTATCAGGCCCACGGCCCACGGCCACGCCTTGGAATACGCCGACGACACGCCTTTCTTTTTGGTCGGCGATACCTGGCTGTCTGCGGCCACCTGGCGCTATCCTTTGCGTGGCCAAGAGCCTGAGCCGGGCTACGTGCCGGGGCCGGGCCTTTGGTTTGAAGCGGCGGTGCAGTATCGTAAACGGCAGGGCTACAATTCCATCAGTTTTATCTCCAGCTTTCCTAACTGGTTTGCCGATGAATGGCCCCGCGCCGTGCAGGATGACGACGGCGTGTGGCTGCGCGACCCCTGGGTAAAAAGCGGGGCCGACACCGCCAAAGACCAGCACGATGAAGCGGGCAACGTTCCTTTCCCGGTGCGGGGCGATGTCAAATGCCTATCTGATTTCAGTAAACTCAACCCCAAATATTATCAAAGCCTGGATAAAAAAATGGCCTATCTGGCCCAAAACGGCTTTGTGCCCATGATCGAAACGATCCGCCGGGACGTTGGGCCGGCCTGGAAAAAGTATGGGGGCTGGCCGGACACGTATATCCGGTTTGTGCAGTATATGGTGGCGCGTTATGGCGCTCACAACATTATCTTTAGCAAAATCCATCAAGATTTGAATGTGGCGGATATGGGCCTGAAAGGCGAAGATTGGAACGAAGCTTTAACCCTGCACCTGGAGCGTTACGGCCACATGCCCTATGGCCAACCCGTTACCTCGCTGGTTGACCATTCTACCCTGGTCACTTATGGTCTGGTTTCCTGGATCACCATGCACTCGGTGGGGAATGACCCCCGCACGCACCAGATTTGTGCGGCCATGGAAACAATCTTTAAACTCGACCCGCCCTACCCCTTGAGCAATCTGGAACCTTACTATACCGGCTGGCAAGAAAGAAATGTCCATGGCGAGAGACCGCCCACCAACTCCGACCGGGACAATTACTTTGCCCGCGCTCAGATGTATGGCAGCGTATTATCGGGCGGTCTGGCCGGGCACGTGCATGGAACGTCGGGTTATGACGGCAATACCACCGGCGAACCCAAAGCCGAAAGCGGCCGGCCCTATACCTGGGAGGCGCTACAATTCACCTCGGGCACGCAGATGCAGCACTTAAAAACGTTCATTCTTTCCGAGGGCGCCGATTATCAAGATTTGCTCTTGGCCACCGCCGACGTGAATCCCGCCAAGTCCCCCGGCAGTTTTGAGGATGGGCTGGACGGCTGGTCTTTTATGATGCGCACCGCCGACAAGCATCTGGCCTTCCTCTATTTTGAGCGGGGCGCTGTGCGGGCCGGTTTAAAAAATATGGCCGCGTCTGCCACCTATCACCTGGCCTGGTTCAACCCCAGAACCGGCATCTGGCTGGAACCAGTGAGCATTAAGACAAATTCCCAGGGGCAACTGCAATTGCCGGTTTTTCCCGAGGGCGGAGATGAGGCCATTGAGGATTGGGCGCTAAAAATGACTCTATACGATTTAACTCACGCTTGATAAACCCAAGTTGGGTGTGAAGCGAGGAAGTAGTTGATTTTGGCCTTCCTAACAGTCAAGTGTCCCCAGGACCGACAAATTGGCCAAAGTAGTCAAGACACACTTTTTGCCAAAGGCGGGCGTTTTCTAGCTGCTGTTTTAAGCGCCTGCTCACGTGCTCGTGGCGTTGGGGGTCAATCCGGCCCTGCAAACCCTGCCACATGTTGTCCATCTTTTCCACAAAGGCAACGCCCGCCCGGTAGCGCTGCTGTAGCTCCTGCCAAAGCGTCCGCCCGGATGGCAAACGATGCCCCCAGGGGACATGGTGAAACCATAACAAAAACTTCTCCGGGCAGGTAGCCAAGGTGTCAAATTGCTCCCGCAGCGGGCTGTGATACTGGCTCACGGCCTGACTGCCCGTGCTACTGCGGTTGAAGCCAAGCCCCTCGCTATCGGCCCGATGGTAGTAAACGTTGTTCCAATCCTGTCGCCGGGCATTGTTGAAGGCCGGGTCTGGCCCGTAATGGTGGCCTTCTTGCATAATGTGGTGCAGGCCCAGGGGGGTCATATAGTTGATGCAGGCCGGCCAGGAGCCAAGCATGATGGTTTTGATGGCCGCTAACACCTGGGAGTCATTTGACCAGGTCAGCCTGGCCCATTCGTCGGCAATGGTTTCAGCCCTCAACTGGTGATCCCAGGCCAGCCGGCCAAAGGCGTACCAGTTGGCCTGGGCAAAGTGATGGCCGCACCAGTTACGGTCCGAGCCGGTATTGGCAATGCCAACAATACTCGACAGATCGTGGCCGTAGCCAGAGCCATCCACCACCTTGGCCACGGTTGAACCCGGCCCCTGGGCGTAGGTGTCCGCATCCAGAACCTCTTGCCACATCTCGGCCAGGTAAACCAGATGAATGGACTGGCCCAGATATTCCTGGGTGATTTGCAGTTCAAGGGCCAGGGGGGTTTGGGTCATCGCGCCAAAAAGGGGGTGGAATGGCTCTCTGGGCTGAAAATCAATGGGGCCGTTTTTTACCTGCACCAAAACATTGGGCCGGAATTTTCCGTCCAGCGGCACAAACTCCTTATGGGCGCACTTGGCCCTGTCCTCGTCAACGCTTACGTCATAAACAAAAGCTCGCCATAACAATATTCCTCCGTGCGGCTCCAGAGCCTCGGCCAGCATGTTGGCCCCATCGTCGTGGTTGGCTCCGTAATCCTGCGGCCCCGGTTGCCCCTCTGAATTGGCCTTGATCTGGAATCCGCCGAAGTCAGGAATCAGGCGGTAGATTTCGTCCACTTTTTTCTGCCACCATCCGGCAATCGCCGGGTCTCGCGGGTCGCTGGTTGGCAGGCCGTCGAGCAGCATAGGCGCGGAGAGAAGCGGCGACAGGTAAACGCGCAGGCCGTAGGGGCGGAACACATCGGCCAGGGCCGCTGTTTTGACCAGGTAGGCGGGGCTAAGGCTTTCGGCTTGAGCATTGACGTTGTTGAGGATGGCGCCGTTAAGGCCAATGGAGGCGCAGTCCCGGGCGTAATCGTGGTAGCGCGGGTCAATGTTTTGCGGCAGCTCGCTCCACTGCCACAAGGATGGACCGGCATATCCCCGCTCAATTGACCCGTCAAGATTGTCCCAATGGCTGAGGATACGGTGGCGGATCCGGGGCCGGCTCAAAATGTTTAACGCGCGGATGTCCTGCTGCGTTTGGAGAAGCCGCAAAAAATGAAAAGCGCCGGTCAGAATAGCAGTTTCTGTGTTGCCGGCCAGCAACATCCAGGTATCAGGGCCAACCTGGTGAGAACGAATGAGGAATCCTTCCCGGCCCAATTCAGCGCCTTGCGCCTGCGGTATTGTTACGCCTAAAGCCCCAAGTTGATCAACCGTACCCACCACCAACGTGTTACCGCCACCTGGCTTTTGCGCCGAGAAGGGTACAGTTTTGCCCAGCAGGGCAGGTAGTGCCCGCGCCAATTCGCTTTTGATGATCTCTGCGGTGGCGCTTTTGCCCAGGACCGCCACTTTGTTGATCGCTTGGCGGTACTGCGCCAAACGGTCCGGGTTCTCCACCTGGCGGTAGCGCAACCACAACTCGTATCCGTCTTCGTCTCGGATGTTCATAGCCTTATTTTTTCTGGCTCATGGGTAAAAAGTGTGCGGATGAGCCAACAATGCTTTGGCGGTTACTCGCCACGAACCACAAAACGCGCTTTCAAGGCATGCGGGTCCAAAGAATGGCTCCCCACAAAAACCTCATATTCGAGCGGTTCCACCACAAAGTCTGCCCGGCTTTCGTCGTAGTAAGCCAGCCGGGAGATGGGTAGTCTGAGTTGGACGGTCCTGGTTTCACCGGGCTGCAAGGCAATCCGGGTAAAAGCTTTGAGTTCTTTAGGCGCCCGCTCCACGGCAGAGCCAAGGGCCGAAACGTAAAGCTGCACCACTTCCTCGCCGGCGTAGGCTCCGGTATTGGAAACCTCCAGGCTCACCGGCAAGGTGTCTGACGGCCCGAGTTGAGTCTGGGCCAGGGTCAGGTTGGCGTAATGATAGCCGGCGTAGTTGAGGCCAAAGCCAAAAGGAAAAGCCGGAGGGTGGCCCTCCCGTTCCAGCTTGCGATAGCCGTGCCACAGGTCATATTCAATTTGAGTGGCATTTTTATCAAAGAAGGGCAGGTCTTCAGCCCGTTTGGGAATCACAAACGGCAGCTTGCCGCTCGGATTGATCCGACCCAACAGAATGTCGGCCAGGGCGTGGCCCCCTTCCATGCCGGGATACCAGAGCATCAGAATAGCCGGCACGCGCTCGCGCCAGGCTTCCATGATGACGCCACTACCGCCCATCACCGCAACAATGGTTTGCGGATTCACCGCCGCAATCGCCTGGATCAACGCCTCATCCTCAGGGAGCAAGGTGAGCCGGTCACGATCGCCGCCGGTCAAGAAGGTATCCGATGGCGCTCCGGCCAAACCTTGCATAAACCCCTGGACAATGGGCGCTTCCTCCGGGGTAGGCGGGGGAAATAGCGAAGCCAGGCTCTGCATGGTGTTGGGGTCAAGAAACTCACCTTCGTCTCTATGGGTGTAGCCCACCACCAGCACCACCACGTCGGCGACCTGGGCGGTGGCTTTGGCTTGCTCAAGATCGCTGCCGTCGTGATGCAGTACCTCCGCCTGGCCCTTGAGCGCGGCCTGAATCCCGGCAAGCGGGGTGACCACGTAAGCGGGGCGGGTGTTGCTGGAACCGCCGTCGCCGGTATTGGGCGTGTCGGCCAGCCGGCCAATCACGGCTATTTTCTTCAAATCTCGCAGCGGGAGCAGGTCTCCCTTGTTTTGCAGCAGCACCATGGACTTCTCCGCCGCTTCGCGCGCCAGCGCCCGGTGGCTCTCGCTGCCAAGTTGCGCTGCATCGTAGCTGTCTGACCGAATCAGGCGCAGTTGTTGGCGCAGCAAGCGTAACACGGCCTCGTCCACTCGTTCCGGCGGGACTTCACCGTTCTCGACCAGGCGTTTCAGGTGTTGGTGATAGTGCATTTGAAACGGCATTTCCAGGTCTTGCCCGGCCAGGGCTGCTTTTTTGGCATCGCGCATGCCAAAAATAAAGTCGGTTAGCACGTACCCGGCAAAGCCCCATTGCCTCTTGAGGATGTCGGTCAGCAAAACCTTGTTCTGCCCGCACCATTCCCCATTAATGCTGTTATAGGCGCTCATCACCGCCGCCACCCCTTCGTCCACCACCCGCTTAAAGTGGGGCAGGTAAATCTCGTGGAGCGCCCGGGGGCTGATACGCACATCCACCTTAAAACGGGCATTTTCCATCGAGTTGAGCGCATAGTGCTTGGCGCAGGCCATGGCGTGACGTTGCACCCCCCGGGTCAGGGCAGCGCCCATCTCGCCCAGGTGGTAAGGGTCCTCGCCGTAGGTTTCCTGGGCGCGACCCCAGGCCGGATGGCGGAGCAGGTTGATGCAGACCCCGCCAAACAGGGTGCCGCCCAGCGCCCGCAATTCACGTCCAATAACATCACCGATGCGTTCTTCCAGGGCCACGTCCCAGGCCGCGCCCCGGGCCATCGAAACCGGGAACGTGGTGGCTCCGTCCATCACGATGCCGCGAGGGCCATCCGCAAAACGGATGCCGGGGATACCGAGGCGAGAAATGACACCTGCATCCCATAGATGATCGCCGTAGCCCCCGCCCATCATGTCCACCAGGCCGGCCCAAAAAGGTGTATCGCCATCCATTATCTCAATTTTTTCAGCCAGCGTTAGCTGCGCCAGCCATTCCTGCGCCGTGGCCTCAATCTGTTGGCTGGAGAGTTCCGCTCCCGCCTCAAGGCCGGTAAAGATTGGTTGGTCATTAGTGTGAGTCATGGAAAAATCTCCTTGTAGAATTATGGATGTGGGGCATCAGCCGCCACTTGACTTTGCTCTCTGTTATCCTGAGAGCTGACTGGGGATGGTGAGAAACCGAATTGACGATGTTGGTCTCCAGTTCAATTTTTATTTTGACCTTACAGAACCTAGAGATTCTCGGCATACCGAGCAATCGTCTGCTTCATAAAATCTTCATCAAATTTACCTGCCGGAGCAGGTGTTTCAAAAATCCGGTGGGGCAACCGCAGTTGGCCCAACTCAAAGCCCTCCCGCGTTTTAAAGGCATGTTTAAGGCGAAGCGTCTCCCGGCCCAACCGGGCCAAATCCTCAACCGACCGGTCAATGCCGACAGCCGCCAGCGCATTTTGCACCACTTCCGGCGTATAAATGCCCCGCGCAAAAAGACAGATTACCAGGCTGGTAAGAACTTGACGCCAGCGTTCTTCGGCGAGTAATTTGTCGGCCACAGCTTCGGGCGTGAGCGTCTGGCCCGGCTGGCCGACCTGTTGATCTAGCCCATACCCGGCGCTATCCAGATGGCTGTGTCGCGCGCCGGTCAGATAACCGGCGTGGCAGCCAGGGCCGGTGTGGTAACCGGGCATCTCGTTGCCGCCAAAGGCCAGGGCATATTCCTGACCCCCATAAACGGATGAGGCATATTCCACGCCCCGGGCCAGCGCCCGGTAAAAATCATTCGGTTGGGTCACAATCCGCTTAATCGCTTCTATGTAAACGGGGTAATTGCCCCAGGCCAGGGCCAGCCCGCCGGTTTCCTGCGTTGAAATAAGGCCTCGTTCCAGGGCCTCGGTGGCCCAGGCCAGCACCACGCCGGTGCTCATTACATCCAATCCCAGCACCTCAACCTGGTCCAGCGCCTGGAGTAATCCCTCCACCTCCGAGCCGCCGAGCATGCTGCCCATGGCATAGATCAGCTCGTGGTCGTAGCCCAACATCACGGTTTTATAAAAATAGGGATCGTCCGGGTATGGCAGGCGTAGCGCCGCCAGGTGAACGCACGCCACCGGGCAATGCGCGCAGGCTACCCGCCGCCCTAAATATTCTTCGGCCAGATGCTCGCCGGAAATGGTTTCAGCGCCCTCAAAGCGGCCACTCTGCAAATTGCGGGTGGGTAGGGCGCCAATATGATTTAAGGGGAGTACATTGACCGGCGTGCCCAACTCGTGGTATTTTTTCATCACCGGCGTTTCTGTGGCCGCTTTATATATCTGGTCGTAGGTATTGCGGTAACTGCGCCGGTCGGCCACAGCCAGAGAGCGTTTGCCGCTGACCACTATGGCCTTGAGTTGTTTGCTGCCAAAAACTGCACCCAGGCCCAACCGGCCAAAGTGACGGTAGGTTTCGGTGATAACGCAGGCGTAGCTGACCTGTTTCTCTCCGGCGCGGCCAATCCGCATAATGGAACGCAGCCCGCTCCCCCCTTCGCGCTGGCGCAAGACCGACCCGGCGGTATAGCTACTGCGCAAGCCCCACAAGGCGGCGGCGTCTCGAAAATGAACCTGTCCTTCTGCAATAACCAGATAAACCGGCATCTTGCTCTGGCCCTGGATAACCACCGCCCCATATCCGGCCATGCGGATAGCCACCGCGCTTCGCCCCCCGGCGTGGCTCTCGCCCAGGTTGCCGGTATGGGGCGATTTGAACATAGCCACCGTTTTGGAGGCCAGGGGAAAATGGCCCACCAGAGGGCCTACCGTAAAAATAAGCGGATTATCCGGCCCTAATGGATCGGCGCCGGGGGGACATTCTTCGGCCAGCAGCCGGATACCGGCCCCGCTGCCGCCCAAACCGGCGGCAAAAATATCGGGGCGTTCCTCTATCCGGTAACGTCGGCGGGTCAGGTCAATGTATAAGACCCGGGGCAGGGGATCATGGGGTAACATAGGGGGCCTCCTCAATCTCTTCCAGCGCCAGAACATCATACGGGCAAAAATCCGCGCAATAACCGCAGTAAACACAAATTTGGGGTTTATTTTGTTCGGCGTCCCACAAAACCGCGCCAAAGGGACAGGCTTCCACACAATTTTCACAGCCAATACAAAGATCGGCTTTAAGTTTTACCCCGCCGCCTTCCCGTTCTACCAGCGCCTCGGTGGGGCACACCCGCGCACAAGGCGGGTCAAAACAAGCCCGGCAGACCACCACCACAAACCCTTTCCGAATCCCACCTGCCGAACGAACGTGAATACACGCTTCGGCCAAGCCCCCCCGCCCCAACCGCCGCACGCAGGCAAACATACACGATTGGCAACCTACACATCGTTCAACATCAATCACCGACAGCCGTTTAGCCATAATCGGGCAGACCTCACCTTTTGAATTCCGGTAAATTATACTACAGATAAGGCAAAGAAAATAATTGGGGCTGCGCGCGGGCCTGGCCGGGGCGGGGCAAAACGTAGGGATTCCGTACGGTAAAAAAGGTTGACAACCTTTGCCGACCGGGATATACTTACAGCGTACTGCGGTATACAGTCGAGGATGATTGTTTGGAGAAATTCCAACCATGAGTGTTTCCCCTCTGGACCAATTGAATAGAGGTATGATGGTCAAAAACACCTCAGCGCATGCCTGCGCCGGTGTTTTTTTGTTTTTTTAACATCATTAGTATTTACTTTATGAAGGAGGCTTTTTAATGGACTCAGGGATGATTGGAAAGATAGAAAAGGCGATGCTTTATGCACAGGAGCCGGAGCGCATCACGTTTGAAAAGTTTGAGGTAACCTTTAACGGGAATCACAAACTGCACCGGATTACTTACGACCATGGCCACTGGCACTGCGATTGCAACTTTTTCCAAGCCCGAGGAGTTTGCTCACATGTAATGACCCTGGAACGGGTTCTCATTGGTTCTGTAAAACCGGCGGAAGCCGTGCCAATGCCGGCCTGACGCCAACCTATTTAACAAAAGTAAAAGCCGCTACCCAGGCGTAGCGGTTTTTTTATGGGATGTTGCCTTAAGGAACCTCCTTTAAGCGCCCGGTGTATTTATAACAAAGCGTCAGCTATTTTGCTGAATCACCACCCAATGGTAAAATATTGGCCATGTTCAAACGTTGGAGATTTTGGTTGGGCGCTGCTATTAGCGCCTTTTTTCTTTATATTGCCCTGCGCGGGTTTGACTTGCGCTTGGCCTGGCAATACATTTTAACCGGCAATTATTGGTGGGTGTTGCCAGGCGTGTTTGTTTATTTTGTGGGCGTGTGGGCGCGTACCTGGCGCTGGCATTACCTGCTGCGGCCCATCAAAGCCATTTCGCTTAAAGAACTGTGGCCGGTGGTGGTGATTGGGTACATGGGAAACAACATTTACCCTTTCCGGATCGGCGAAGTTTTACGGGCTTACGTGTTAAAAAAGAAAAAAAACGTTAGCATGAGCGCCAGCATTGCCACCATTCTGGTGGAGCGTATCTTTGACGGGCTGGTCATGCTGATTTTTGTTTTTATTGGCTTGCCCCTGGTGCCCGGGCTGCCCGACTGGTTGCGCCAAATTGTCATCCTGGCCAGCGTGGCCTTTTTTGGGGCGTTGATTGTATTTTTTGTTTTGGCGGCTCGTCCCCACACCACCCGCAAATTGTACCATTGGGCCTTTAGCCGTTTTTTGCCCCATAGCCTGCAACCCCAATTTCTGGCGCTGGCGGACAGGTTTATGGAGGGCCTGACCAGCCTGACCAGCCTGCGAGATATTTTGATGATCTTTTTTACCTCGTTGGTGGTGTGGCTGCTGGAAACCATGAAGTATTGGTTTGTGATGCATGCCTTTGATTTTACCGTGAGCTTTTTTGTGCTCATGTTGATGAACGGCGTGGTCAACCTGGCCACCACCCTCCCTTCTGCCCCCGGTTACGTGGGCACGTTTGATACGCCGGGCATTGAAGTGCTGAAAGTGTTTGGCGTTAACGCCGCCATAGCGGCCGCTTATACCCTGGTGCTCCACGTAGCTTTATGGCTACCCATCACCCTGTTGGGCTTTTACTATATGATCCGTGAAGGCTTGAGTTGGACCGAGTTGGGCAAAGCCGCCGAATCACGCCAGCGGGCGAAAGAGCCGGTTGACGACCCTGAAAAACCGCCGCTCAATGAACCGCCTGTAGTTACTTCGCCGGTAGGCGATTCAACCGGTTAGCCATTTACGAGGATTTTAATGAAAGTTGCCATTATTGGGGCCGGCGTGGCCGGCTTGAGCGCCGCCCTGGACATAGTTAAGGCCGGGCATACCGTCACCATTTTTGAGGCCGGCAGCCGCCCCGGCGGATTGGCTTCGGGTTTTAAAGACCCCCGCTGGGAGTGGGAACTGGAACGTTTTTATCACCACTGGTTCACGTCTGACGCCGATATTATCAACTTGATTGATGAAATTGGCCAAAGTGAAAACCTGTTTTTTCCTACCCCGGTTACTTCTCTTTACATTAACGGCCAAATTTATCCGGCCACTCCCCTTTGGCGCAATTTGTTGCTCCCTGTGTCGCTTATCTCCAAAATCCGCTACGCTTTGGCCGGTGTTTATTTGCGGCTCACCAAAAATTGGCCGGCCCTGGAACAGGTGACCGCCCATGATTGGATCGTCAAAACAATGGGCCGGGAGATGTATAAAGTGGTTTGGGAGCCGCTGCTTGTTGGCAAATTTGGCCAATATCACCAAGAAGTTAACATGGCCTGGATGTGGGCCAGGCTGCACAAACGCAGCGTGAAACTGGGTTATTTTAAGGGCGGTTTTCAGGCCTTTAACCAGGCGCTTTGTGAATATGTTCAAAACCTGGGGGTAAACGTGCGATTTAACACCCCCGTGCAAAAAGTTACGCCCCAACCCGATCAAACCCTGCTGGTGGAAACACCAAACAACGCGCAAACTTTTGACCGGGTGCTCAGCACCACTTCGCCCGGTTTATTGCGCAAGCTTGCGCCCAGTTTGCCCGGCGATTACCTGGCCCGGTTGAAAAACCTCAAATCAATGGGCGCAGTGGCTTTGATTTTGGCCCTGAAACATCGCCTCACCAACGGCCATTATTGGATCAATCTGCCTAAAAGCCCCGACCTGCCCTTTTTGGCCCTGGTGGAGCATACCAATTATATTGACCCCATTCACTACGGCGGCGACCACCTTGTTTACTGCGGCGATTACCTTGCGCCGGACCATCCCTACTTTGCTATGAGCAAACAAGAACTGTTGGACCTTTTTTTGCCGGCCCTGGCCAAATTTAACCCTGATTTTAAACCGGAATGGGTGCGCCAAAGCTGGCTGTTTAAAGAGCCTTATGCTCAGCCTGTCCCGCCCCTCAATCACAGCGCCAACATCCCCCCCCTGGCCACGCCCATCCCCGGCCTATATTGGGCCAGCATGAGCCAGGTGTACCCCTGGGATCGAGGCACCAATTATGCCGTGGAAATCGGGCGGCGGGCGGCTCGGTTGTTAATGCAGGATACCCCCAAAAAAGAAGCGCTTTAGAGTTTTAGAAACCTTAAAAACCTGGCTTACCGCAGGAGGACGGAACAATGAAAAAGATCACGGTTATCGGCACCGGCTACGTGGGGCTGGTTACCGGCACCTGTTTTGCCGATTTGGGCAATACGGTTTGCTGTTTAGACATTGACCAGGAAAAAATAAAAATGCTGCACGCGGGCCGGTCGCCCATTTTTGAGCCGGGCCTGGAAGAAATGATCCAGCGCAACGTGCAGGCTAAACGTTTAACGTTTACCACCGATTATGCCGCGGCCCTGGCCGACGCCGAGTTTGTTTTTATTGCCGTTGGCACGCCGGAAGGCGTGGACGGCGAGGCCGACTTAAAGTACGTGGGCCAAACGGCCAAAACCGTGGCCCAAACCATGCCGCATCCCCTGGTGATTGTTAACAAAAGCACCGTGCCCGTAGGCACCGGCGACTGGGTGGCCGATATTGTGCGGGAGAACCAGCCGGAACCCGTTGACTTTGCCGTGGTGTCTAACCCCGAATTTCTGCGCGAAGGTTCGGCCATCCTTGACTTTATGCACCCGGACCGGATTGTGTTGGGTTCGCTGCACCGCGAAGCGGCCAATAAAGTGGCCGAACTCTACTTGAGCCTGCGCGCGCCCATTATCATTACCGACCTGCGCACCGCCGAGATGATCAAATACGCCTCTAATGCTTTTTTGGCCACCCGCATCTCTTTTATCAATGAAATTGCCAACATTTGCGAGCAACTGGGCGCCGATGTGAAAGAAGTGGCCTCAGGGATGGGCTACGACAAGCGCATTGGCCATTATTTTTTGGATGCCGGGGTTGGCTACGGCGGCTCTTGTTTTCCCAAAGACGTTAAAGCCCTGGCCCATATGGCCACCACCCACGGCACCCATCCCCAGTTGCTTAAATCGGTGATGGACATTAACCAATATCAACGGATCCATATTGTGCAAAAATTACGGGATTTATTGGGCCGGCGGTTGAGCGGCAAGGTGATTGGCCTGTTGGGCCTGGCTTTTAAGCCCAATACCGACGATATGCGCGAAGCCCCCGCCGCCGAAATTGCCCGCGCCTTGCTGCGCGAAGCCGCCACCGTTAAGGGCTACGACCCCGCCGCCATGAGCGTGGCGGCCAAAATGCTGCCCGACCTGCAATTAGCCACAGACCCCTACCACCTGGCCGAAGGTTGCGACGCTCTCATTCTGCTGACCGAGTGGAACGAGTTCAAACACCTGAACATGCCCCAGGTGAAATCCTTAATGCGCCAGCCCGTGTTCATTGACGGCCGCAATCTCTACGAGCCGGAGATTATGCAAATGTATGGTTTTATTTATCGGGGGGTGGGCAGAGGATATTAGTACTACGTAAAGAAACCCGGCTTTTTTGGTTATAAATGGTAACTATTGTCCAAATTGGACTATCAACAAGCACTAAAAGCCGGGTTTCTCAAGCGAAGTCTCGTTGTAGTTTCTTAGTAGAAGCGAAGCGACGAGTGCGTAAGGGTCTGTAGCCGGTCACGGCACTTTTCTAATAATCAGGTTGTCAAAGTCAATTGTTACGGTCTGTTCGGCTTCAGGTAGGTCAAGCCCCAGGCCGATTTTCCCGGCGGCGCTCAAAGTTGAATCGGTTACGGTGGTTAATTTCTGATCATTCGCGTAAAGCGTAAAACTCGAGTCCTCCACCAGAATTTCAAAGATATTAGGAACGCCTGGCCCCACCTTTACCGCCGGGCTAAACGTCCAGTCCTTAAGTGTTGTGAGCTTGTTGTCTTGCCACAGGTACACTGTGTAGGATTTGCTGCTGGCAAATAAGACTGCATAAAAGTCGTTATTGTTATTCTCGCGAAAAGTGACCGCAACGCGGTAGTCGCCGGCGTAAGAAGTTTCCACGATAGTGGCCTCAACCTTGAGCAGGAAGTTTTTGGCAGAAAAGTAGGGTATCCACGTTCTACCCAAGCTGGGCTGCTTAGAGGTTAATGATCTTTGATATTTACCGTTAATGATCTGCACTATCCCCTTATTATAGTCATCTGAATATTCCCCTACCGGCCAGCCCTTTGTATTTGAGCTAAAGTCGTCTTGAAATACAATACCCTGGGCCGTGGCCGTATCTACGGCAGTTGCTGAGGGGGTGTAAGTTGTGGCGGTAGCAGTGGCCTCTACTTTAGCCGTGGCTGTGGCCACAACCACAGTTTCAGCCGCAGCCGTAGCGCCGGCTTTGGCCGTGGCTGTAGCTTGAACCGGCCTGGCGCTCCTGGTGGTAATCAAGGCAATCGCCCCAATCACGGCCAGAATCACCGCCATACTGCCGGCGGCCACCGGCGCTTGAAGGGAATGGCCGGCTGAGGTTTGGGCGGCAACATAGCCGGAATGGTCGGAACGGTCCCGCTCTCTGCCTGGATCGAAGAAGGTGGGGATGGCATTGTTGAATCTTCTTTGGCGGCCAGGGTGGATGCTGCTAAAATAGCCTCCAACTCTTTTTGCCAGGCAATCACCGCTTGGGGCCGGTCGGCCGGTTGCGGTTGCATAGCATGCCCAATGGCCTGACAAACTTGAGCGCTCAATTTTGGGTTTATTTTGTTGGGAGGCTCAAATTTGGCTCTGTTGACCAGCAAGCTGACACTATCCGGCGGTCTTTTGCCCGTCAGAATGGCATAGAGGGTTGCCCCCAACGAATAGATATCCGAGGCGGGAGTAGTGCCTACCCCGCTGTATTGCTCCGGCGGCGAAAAGCCAGGGGTGACCCCTCGCGCCCCGGTACTGGTGTGGCTATCCGCTTCAGCCTGTTTGGCAATGCCAAAATCTACCAGCACCGCCTGGCCTTCGGGAGTTACTTTTATGTTCTGGGGCTTAATATCGCGATGGATGATGGGTGGATTTTGCCGGTGTAGGTAGCTCATCGCCTGGCAAACCTGAATGATAAACTCAAGCGCCTCCCCTTCGTTCAGAGGGTAGCCTTGCTTTTTTACTATCTCCCACAAATCTTCACCTTCGACAAAATCCATAACCAGATATTGCTGACCCTCGAAATGGAAATGGTGGGTCACGCGAGGTAGGGCTGGATGGTGTAATCGGGCCAGAATCAACGCCTCTTGTTCAAATTGGCGGATGCTTTGCGGGGTTTGCAGGAAATTTTCTTTGATAGCCACCGGAACCAGGAGGTTGGTGTCGAAACCTTTGTAAACAGCCCCCATCCCGCCATGAGCTAACAGCCTGTCAATGCGATACCGGCTTTCTAAAATTGTGTCTTCAGGTAATGGCATTGTATTTCACCTCCATCATCACATACGGAAATTTTAGCGTGCGCTTATAGCTTCAATTGTTGTCATTGTTTGTCCTTTTTCAATTCTAGCAGATCCCACTTATTTCCGTAAAGATCCTCAAATACCGCCACAGTGCCGTAAGTCTCTTGCCGTGGTTCTTCTCTAAAAACAACGTTTTGTGATCTCATTTTTTGATAGTCACGCCAAAAGTCGTCTGTATGCAAAAACAGAAACACCCGCCCCCCACTTTGATGACCAATATACTTTTCTTGATAAGGCGAGGACGCTTTGGCTAACAGCAAACAACTTTCTACTGCGTTGGCAGGCGCAACGAGAACCCATCGTTTTCCCCTGCCTAAATCTGTATCCTCAATCAGGTTAAACCCAAGTTTATTGATATAGAACGAAATAGCCTCATCATAGTCTCTCACCAGCAGGGTGATATAACCGATCTTTTGTTTCATATTGTTTCCAGGTTATAAAACACAAGCCTTTGGCCCGGCCTTAACCGGGTTGGCCCGGCCTTAACCGGGTTGGCCCGGCCTTAACCGGGTTGGCCCGGCCTTAACCGGGTTGGCCC
>JAFGDY010000228.1 GCA_016931895.1 Anaerolineae bacterium | reverse complement strand
CTACTGCTCCAGAAATAGTCGGTTGAAAAAACAGAGAAAACAATTGCAGATGCACCAATTTTATTAATGTGACAATGTCAAGTTAATGCAAAATCTTTTTCTGAAAAACCATATCTGCTTGCACTTTATGTTAAAATGCGGTAGACTTAGGTATCATTACATAATGATTGTTCACAATGACCATCCAGCAAGCCATAGACCGCTATCTCAAACAAATCAAGCGCAGCAAAAGCCAGCATACGGCCGCCACCTACGGGCAGGGGTTACGCGCGTTTGCCGATTGTATGTTCGGCGCAGATGATCCCATCAACTTTGCCGAGGCCGACATCAGCGCGCTTTCGCCGCATTGGCTTGAAACTTTTCTGAATCAACTCCAAAAACAGGCGGTTTCCACCGAACATCTTTACACCACTGCGGTGGCCGGATTCTACCATTATGTGGCCGCCCAGGAATGGGCCGAAGTGAACCTTTCGACCCTGGACTTTGAAATGAGCCAGCGGCGCAGCCAAGGTAAAAGGCTGCACATCTTTCCCGAAGGGGATGTGGAGAAAGTATTGGCTTATATCCAAAAAGAAGTGCTGCGTCCCTCCAAAAGCCACGCCCAAAAATTGACGCTCTATCGAGACACCGCCCTGCTCATCACCCTGGCCGATACCGGCCTGCGCGTTTCCGAGGCCTGCGGCTTGCGGCGCGGCCATTTGGATTGGGAGCGGCGCCGGGCCGTCATCATCGGCAAAGGGGACAAACAGGCCATTGTCCGCTTTTCTCAACGGGCGTTGCAAGCCATTGAAACCTACCTGGCCGCGCGCCGCCCGCTCGATCTCACGCAAGGCCGCCAGGATATTCTGCCCCTTTTTGCCCGGCACGATAAAAAAGCCGGTAAGCGGGTGCTGCCTATCTCCACCCGCACCGCCGAAAATATTGTGGCCCAATACGTGGTGAGAGCCTTGGGCGAAGAAGCGCAGGGCACCATTACGCCCCATACCTTTCGCCATTATTTTGTCACCCGGGCGGCGCGTCATCAAGACATTTTACTGGCCAAGCACCTGGCCCGCCACGAAAGTATCAACACCACCTCCGGCTATACCCATTTGACCGAAACGGAAATTGATGAGGCTTACGCTGCGGTTTTTAACGCCAATGATGACGAGAACAAAAAGAACAGCCGCCATTTTCAGGAGCAACTATCATGAAACAATATCTAAAATTTATTGCGCCGCAATTTATTGCGCCGCTCATCCTGATTATTGTTTTACTGGCCGCCTGCGAAATACCGCGTCCCGCCGGCGCTCCCGGCGACCTTTCTACCGAAATACCTGTTCCCGGCTCCCCGCCCCCCTTGCCCCCGGCCACCGATACCCCCATCCCGGCAGAAAGCGTTACCCCGCCCACTATCAGCGAAATATCGCCGGAAGTATTCCCCGCCCCGGTTGAGCCTGACCTGCCGCCAAAATCAGGCCAAATTATGGTCAAATTGGTCCCGCAGGCAGCTCTGCAAGCCCGCGACGCGCAGGTGGGCAGTGACGGCATTGTGGCCGCCGGCGTGCCCCCCCTTGACGAAACCCTCAAACAAATTGGGGCCACCGGCCTGGAACCGGTGATTCAACCGGTGGCCGACGGCACGGGGGATAGCCTGGAGAATCTTTCCCTGCGGGTTTCGCAGGATGTTAATCAACTCTATGTGGTCAACTATGACCCGCAGATACCTCCTCAAGACGCGGCAGCCATCATGCAGCAAGACCCCTCCGTGGAATATGCCGAACCCAACTTCATTGCCGGCATCACCGGAAAGCCTTCCGGCATCACCGGCAGGCCGGCTTACATACCCGCCCCCTTTACGCCCAACGACCCCTATTTTTCCTACCAATGGCACATGCAAGAAATTCAAGCGCCCGCAGCCTGGGACCAGGCCACCGGCCAAAACGTCATTGTGGCGGTGGTGGATACCGGCATTGACTTTGGCGCGCCCGACCTGCAAAATACCGGGCGCCGGTCCGGCTATGATTTTGTTAATAACGACGCCGACCCCACCGACGACCAGGGGCACGGCACGCATGTGGCCGGCACCATTGCCCAAAGCACCAACAACGGCGTGGGCGTGGCCGGGGTAGCCTTTAACACCACCTTGCTGCCGGTAAAAGTGCTAGACTCTAGCGGGCAAGGCAGCTACGAGAAAATTATCCAGGGCATTATCTATGCCACCGACCAGGGGGCTAAAGTAATCAACATGAGCCTGGCCGGGCGAAACGGCTCGCAAGCCCTGCAAGATGCCGTTAAGTACGCCCACGACCGGGGCGTCTTTGTGGTAGTCGCCGCCGGTAACAGCAATGGCTCTGTCGCCTTTCCCGCTGCTTACGATGATTATGTAGTGGCCGTGGGGGCCGTGCGCTTTGATAAAACCCGCGCCCCTTACAGCAACTTTGGACCGCAAATTGACCTGGTCGCTCCCGGCGGAGACACCGGCGTGGACCAAAACCAGGATGGCTACGCCGACGGCGTATTGCAACAAACCTTCAAGCGAGTGGGCGGCGGTTATACCTATCTCTTCTTTGAAGGCACCTCCATGGCCTCGCCCCACGTGGCCGGAGTGGCCGCCTTGATGCTTTCTAAAAAACCAAACGCCTCGCCGCAAGAACTGGAAACGCTTATGGCCAACACGGCCCGTAACCTGGGCGATCCCAACCAGTATGGGGCCGGCTTAATTCAAGCTGCGGCTGCTTTGAACGCCATTGGCGGCCCGGTGGAGCCGCCCACCGATACGCCCACGCCTACCCCGCTTCCGCCAATCATCACCGATACGCCCACGCCCACTCCGCTTCCGCCGGTTATTACCGATACCCCCACGCCTACCCCGCTTCCGCCAATCATCACCGATACGCCCACGCCCACCCCTACATCTCCGGTAGTGACGCCCCCCACCGACACCCCCACTCCCATGCCCTTGCCGCCAGGCGAGCTACTGACCAACGGCGGCTTTGAAACCGACGAAGGCTGGGTTTTTGGCGATACGCCCATCCGGGGCGGTTACGAAACAAACGTGGTATTGAGCGGTAATCGTTCTATCCGCCTGGGCGCTCTCAGTGGACGCAACGTATTCAGCTTCAGTTCTATCTGGCAGCGGGTCACCATTCCCGCCGAAGCAAGCCAGGCCGTGCTCACGGCCAATGTTTACCCCATTACGCAAGATTCTTGCGGGGTTAACCTGCAATACATTGCCCTGCTGAACAGCAATTTCCGCCTTACCCGCAATCTTTCAATTGGTTTAAGCAATAGCCAAACCTGGGAACAGCGCACCTACGACATTTCCGATCTGCGCGGCCAGACAATTTACGTCTACTTCAGTGTGCTCAATCGCGGTTGCTCCGGCCTAACGGCGATGTACGTTGACGATGTTTCGCTCCGCTGGGGACAGTAGTCGTTAGTTGAGCGTAGGGTTAGCAGCAAGATGGCATTGTTGAGGCGTCAAGTATAGCCAACTAAAAGGGGGTATACTACACCCAGTCAATACAGATTGACATTCTTTTCTCCTCCTTGTGAAAAGCCGGGTAGTGGCAGCCCGGCTTTTTGTTTTTACGCGGCCAAAAGAACCGGCCTGCCGTTGGGTTGCTTTAACTTGTGCATGTGGGGGGGGTAAGGTAGAATTCAGAATGATGGGCGAGTTTCGCCTGGACGAGTTTCGCCTGGGCGAGTTTCGCCTGGGCGAGTTTCGCCTGGGCGAGTTTCGCCTGGGCGAGTTTCGCCTGGGCGAGTTTCGCCTGGACGAGTTTCGCCTGGGCGAGTTTCGCCTGGACGAGTTTTGCCTGGACGAATCTTGCCTGAGTGACTTCTGTCCTCAACCCTCACAGAAAGAATTGCGACACATTGGTCACCCAACAGGAAATAGAAGAGTGGCTGCAAGAAGGCATCATTGCCGCTAAAAATCAACAATACGAACAGGCCCGCTTCCGGCTGCTGGATGTGGTTGAGCAAGATCAGACCAACGAAACCGCCTGGTTCTGGCTATACCGGGTCTTCGACCGTCACGACGATAAACGCATTTGCCTGGAAAATCTCATCATCATTAATCCGGGCAACGAATGGGCCAAGCAGGAATTGTACAATTACCTGGAGCCTGCCGAATTGGCCAGATACCAGGCTCAAACCGCTCCCCCTACGGCCCAAACTTCCAAAAAAACAAAAACCGCGCCCGGCCGGCCGGTCACTCTAAAACTGGTGGCTGCTTTTTGGATTGGTATTTCGATTATCTTTCTGAGTGGTGGTATAATTGCTTCTGGGGAATGGCTCATCTCGGGTTTCAGAACCCGATCCTTTCCTCATTATATTACCGCCCTGCAAGCATTTGAATTGCTGGTGGCCATTATATTTATTGTGATCGGCATTATTGGCCTGATTGTAGCCACCGGACTTTTTACGCAATCAATAGCCGGCCTTTATGGCAGTTTGCTGCTGGCCTTGGGGTTGCTGTTGTTTGGTCCAACCATCAGCCTGATTGCCGATCCGCCCAATTATTTGACCCTGGTTTGCACCGGCGGCATCGCCGGGATGATTGTGTTATTGACCCTGGCCAGTTATCCCGGATTTAATGAAACCCAACAAGCCAATGACCCATCTTTGGAGTGAATCTTCTACCCAGACCCAAGATAAACCCGGCTCGCCTCCCTGGCTGCTTACGCTTGACGCAATTGACGGCGCCGATTTACCCCTGGTTGGCGGCAAAGCATTTCGCCTGGCGCTGCTCCGGCAGCGCAACCTGAAGGTGCCCCCGGGCCTGGTGCTGACGACCGCTTTTTTTGAAACCCAACTCAAACGCGCCCACTTAATTCCCCTGTGGGCCGGCTCGCCCGACATCGCCGTTACCCCCGAAGCCCTGAGCTGGCTGGCCGACGCCCTCAAAACTAAACCACTGCACAAAGAACTGACCGCGGCGCTCAATAAACAACTCAATGCTCTTTTTGGCCCAGAAACACATCATTTTGCCGTCCGTTCATCCGCCATTGACGAAGACCAACGGGACCACACCTTTGCCGGGATTCATCTGACCGAGTTGGGCGTGCCACGCAGCGCCCTGCCCATTGCCATTACCCGCTGCTGGGCTTCGGCCTTGAGCAAAGCGGCCATTGAGTACCGGCAGGCGCACGGAATGTCCATTCAGAGCATCCGCCTGGCGGTGTTGATTCAGCCCATGCTCAACCCCACCTGCGCTGGCGTGGGTTTCACCATCAACCCGTTGACCGGCAGCCGCGACGAAATCATTATCGAAGCCACCTGGGGCCTGGGCGAAGCCCTGGTCAGCAGTCACGTTCAACCTTATTTTTATAGGCTGGCCAACCAACCGGCCAATTATCCCCTGCTTGAGCAACGCGCCGGTAATGTCCCACCCCCCGCCGGCCAGGAACAACGCGCCCAAACCGGGCCGCTTTTGGAAACAGAACTGGCCGAGCTGGCCGCCCAGCTTGAGAAAATCCATGCCTTGATCGGCGAGGCCCAAGATATAGAATGGGCCAGGCAGGATGATGCCTTTTTTATTTTGCAAACCCGGCCGGTGGCGCTGCCGCCCCAACCGGCGCAAAGGCTGGATTGGGTGTGGACCCGCGGCAGTCACCCGGAATTTCTGCCGGAACTACCTTCGCCCCTTTTTAGCTCGCTCCTGGAGCGCAGCCAAAACCAGGCCATTGCCTTTTTGCAAGAAACCGGCCTGGCGGTAGACGGTCTTGGCCCGTATGTCAAAATAATCTTGGGCCGGCCTTACCTTAACCTGACGTTCCTGAAAAGGATCATTGCCCAGGTAGGCATATCGCCGGGCAGCCTGCTTTTCAC
The DNA here is from genome assembly GCA_016931895.1 of Anaerolineae bacterium. Classification (NCBI taxonomy): domain Bacteria; kingdom Bacillati; phylum Chloroflexota; class Anaerolineae; species Anaerolineae bacterium. The sequence continues at coordinate 2,317 of JAFGDY010000228.1, read as the reverse complement.
CATTGGGCACACCGAGCCGGGCGGCGCAGGCGGCCCCTTGTCCATTGACTGGGAAACCGCCTGGAACACCCGCCGCATTTACGGGCGGCTGCTAAAGCGCGTGTTTGGAGCCGCCCGCGCGCTGAAAAAATATCAAAGCCTGATTGATAAAATCAGCGCTATTTTGAATAACTCTGATCTGGACGCGCCGGCGGCCGGCTTGGTCAATCAATTCCGCCGCCACGAGCAAATCTACAGTGAGCTGTTCAACACCAACCTGAGATTGGCTATTGCCATCTCGGCCACCACCGCGCTTGCCAGCAGCCTGGTTGCCCCCTTCACGCAAACCCCGGCCATTTTTATCACTACCCTGGCCTTAAAAAGGGTCCGCACGGTTGACGGCGAATTGAACCAGGCCCTGCTACAATTGGGCCTGCTGGCTCAGCGGGATGAACAAACCCGGCAATACCTGGCCAACGCGCCGGATGATTTTAATGATTATCTTGACTGCCCGGTTTCCGCCGAATTCAAAGAGGGTTTTACCAAGCTTGTGGCCAAATACGGGCAGCGCGCCACTTATGAGGCCGATATGAGCTGGCCGCGCTACCGGGATAACCCGGCCTTGTTGTTGCGCATCATCCGCCAATACGCGCAAAGTGAATATTTAACCGGCGCCGACCCTACCCTTGATCCCGACACAAACTTGTCAAACGGCACGGATACGATGAGCTGGACTCAATTGGCCGCGCAGGCCAGAGGACTCAACCGCTTCCTCCCCTGGCGACGCTGGCTGGCTGCGCCTTTGGTCAATTTGCTGGGCCGCCTGCTGGCCATGCGGGATGAGTCGAACAGCGCCAGGGCCAAAGCAATGGCGGCTTGCCGCCAATGGGATTTGGCGTTGGGGCAAAAGTGGGTGGCCCAGGGATGGCTAGCCCAACCCGAAGACATCTTCTGGCTGACCCTGGCCGAGGTGGAGCGCACGCTGATGGTTGAAGGCGATATGGGCATTACCCTCTCTTCAATTGTGCAGGCCAGAAAAGAAACCTACCAAACTTACGCCGAAACGCCTATGCCGTACAGTCTGTCAGAGTCGCAAATTGCCACCATTCAACCGGGTGTTGGCCTTTCGTCTGAAACGGCTTCAGACGTGATGGTGGGGCTGCCCATCAGCCCGGGCCAGGCGCGGGGAACAATTGTGGTGCTGGACAAGCCGGATGAGTTCAAACCATCAACCACCGCTACCATTTTAGTGTTGCCTTCCACCGACCCGGCCTGGTTGCCCCTTTTGCGGTTGGCCTCCGGCCTGATTGTGGAAATGGGTGGCCTGCTCTCGCACGGTTCGGTTATTGCGCGGGAGTACGGCCTGCCCGCCGTAGCCAACATCCCCGATGCCACCAAACGCTTCCGCAACAACGACGTGGTGCTGGTAGACGGCAGCACCGGCGTGGTGCAGCTTTTGGAAACAACGCAAGTCACTTTTGAATCAAATCAAAAAGCCGGGTAGCCTCATGCTACCCGGCCATTTCATTGTAACGCCCACCTAACTCCAAATCTGAACCAAGGAGTCTGCCAAATCAATCCAACCGTTGTTAGAACGTGTTTCTTAAATACATCGGCATGTCATTTCGAGGAACGTAGCGATGAGAAATCTCCTTCAGACGGATGTTATAAGGAGATTTCTCGGCCTGACGGCCTCGAAATGACATTTAAGAAACACGCTCTTAAGCAACTGCTTATATTCTCTACTTGATCTATCTCATCCATTTTCCTTAAGATTATGGGCCCCAATATGCACTCCCAATGCGGTCAAGGCAGAAATTAAGCCGGTCTGCAAGTCGCTCAAGGTCTGGACACCACTCCAGTCAATGCCCAAGTCTACAATGGCCTCGGCCACAGCGTCGGAAATGCCGGTAATGATCGTTCGGGCGCCTTTGAGCCGGGCAGCCTGAATGGTTTTGTTGAGGTGATTCACAATCCCTGTGTCCATAACCCCCACCCCGGTAACGTCCAAAATGACCACTTTGGCCCGGTGCTGGTTGATACCCGCCAGCAACGTGCGGGTAATATCCCTGGCCCGCAGACTGTCAATACTGCCGACGAGGGGCATTACGATAATCCGATCCATCACCGGAATAATGGGGGTGGATAATTCCAGGATGGCCCGTTTCTGGGCTTCGATGACCTCCTGTTGTAGCCGGTCCCGCTCGGCCTCCGCCTGTTTGCGCTGAGCCAGGAGGCTCTTCTGATGAAAGTTCTGCACCGCTAATTTCGATAATTGTTTGGTGAACAAATATATGGTTTGGGCCAACTGCTCGAACCGTTCGCGAGACATCCGGGT
>JAFGDY010000227.1 GCA_016931895.1 Anaerolineae bacterium | reverse complement strand
GCCCGGATTATGCCGGGAATTAGCTACCTGGTGCCGTGGTTCATCATGTTCTCAAATTTGAAGTTGATCGGTACCTATTATGCCCTGATTCTATCTCACTTGCTCGTAACGTTGCCCATGACGGTCTGGCTGATGATTGGTTTTTTTGAAGACATTCCCCAGGAACTGGACGAAGCCGCCCTGATTGACGGTTGTAATCTTTTTGAGGCATTTCTGAAGGTCTCGCTGCCGCTGGTGAAACCGGGAATTGCGGCCAGCGCTATTTTGAGCTTTATCTTCTCTTGGAACAACTTTATGTTCTCGCTGGTTCTGGCCAGCCAGGAGACGCGACCTTTGCCCGTAGCCGTATTTTCTTTTATCTCCTATACCCAAATTGACTGGGGCGGGCTGAACGCCGCGGCCACCATTGTCACCTTACCCGTGCTGATAATGATTTTATTTGTCCAGAAGTATATGGTTCGCGGCCTAACCTTGGGATCAGTGAAGGGATAGCTTCCCAAGTAAAGGGCGGGTCTGCTTGCAAATTGGTTGAGGATAGAAACGGAGGGATGCCTATGAAGATATATCTATAAACACCTTTCCAAAACGCAGCTTTTTTCAGCATGGGAAATAAAAAAGGTATGTCTCAAATAGTTAGAAAAATCAATCGAAAGGCTTGCCCTTTCGATTCGTAAGGTCGGAAAACAACCACAGAGAGAGCAGACCTTAACATCGCTTCCCCAACTGAGATGAGACACACCTCAACAAAACAACCATCAAATTATACCATTAAAAACGTTTGGAGGAAAGAAATGAAACGTTATATCTTTTTGTTCGTAAGTTTATTACTTCTTGCCAGTATGCTCATGTCGGCCTGTGCCTCCACTGCCCCCATATCTGCCGAAAAGGAGGTCCCGGCCGCAGAAGCCAAAGAAGAAGCCCCGGCCGTAGAAGCCAAAGAAGAGGCCCCCGCTGTGGAAGTCAAAGAAGAGGCCCCGACCGCAGAAACCAAAGAAGAGGCCTCCGCTGTGGAAGCCAAAGAGGAAGCCCCAGCCGCAGAAGCCAAAGAAGAACCTGCTACCGACTTTGATTGGCGGATGTTTGAGGGAGAAAAGATCCGAGTGGCAATGGCTACCCAGCCGTGGACGCAGTTCCTGGAACCATACATCCCCGAATTTGAAGAATTGACCGGCATCGAAACCACCTACGAAATCCTGCCTGAAGACCAATTCCGCCAAAAAACAACCGTTGAATTCGCCGCCGGCACCAGCGACGTAGACGTATTCGTCTCTATGGTTGCCCAGGAAGGCATCAAGTATGACTCAGCCGGTTGGTATGTGGACCTTGAAGAAATGCTGGCCAACACCAAAATCACCAACCCCAACTTCAACTTCGACGACTTCACCGACAGCGGCGTTCTGGTCGGTCGGCTGTCCAACGATAAACTGGTTGGCCTGCCGGTCTACAACGAAACCGGCGTGCTGTTCTACAACAAGGAACTGTTCGACCAGGCCGGCGTGCCCTATCCCCCAAAAACCATCGAAGACGTGGAAGCAGCCGCAACCGCCATCCACAACCCCGCTGACGGCATCTATGGGATCTGCCTGCGGGGTAAAGGGGCGGCAGCCACCTCCCAGTTCGCCAGCTTCTTGCACACCTTCGGCAGCGATTGGGTGGACGCCAACGGCCAGGCCAATGTCCTTGACCCCGCCTTCCTGGATGCGGTCAAATGGTATGGCGGAATGCTGAATAAGTATGGCCCCCCAGGCGCCACCTCCTATCACTGGCAACAATGCCAAGACATCTTTCTGCAAGGCAAGGCCGGCATGTGGTTTGACGCCAACGTTTTCTTCTCCAATCTGGTTGACCCCGAACAGTCTAAAATCGTAGATAAGGTCGCTGTGGCCCAGGCCCCCATCGGCCCCGGCGGGCCAGACCCCACCGTCTCCGGCTGGGTGCTCTCCATCTACAACGGCTCACAACACAAGGACGCCGCCTGGCTGTTTGTGCAGTGGGCTTTGGGCAAGGAGATGGTAGAACGCGCCCAGTTGGCCAATATTACCACCGGTCGTGTTTCGGCCTGGCAGTCAGCGCAATACCAGACCCAAAACCAATACCCTGAAGTGGCCGATGTTATCCTCAACCAGTTGGCCGCCAGCAACCCTAACTGGAATCCGCCTGTGCTGAACGTGGGCGAAGCCCGTGACTCCATTGGCACCTTGATCATCGAGGCCATTGACGGCGGTGATGTGGATGCCCTCGCCCCTGATGTCAATACCAAACTGCAAGAACTGCTCGATGAAACACCCAAACTCAAATAGTTTTTAAAACCAGATAGCATCAAATAAAGAAGCGTGTGCCAGTAAAACACACGCTTCTTTTATACGTAAACCTGTTGTTGTTAATTGGTTCCTATTTGAACAAAACTCCCCACCGCAAACCCTCGGCAATGGCTTGCGCCTGGTCGTGGACGCGCCAGACCACCAGGGGGAGCTGTTCTGAGGCAATTTGTAAACGCAATTGCCCAATCACTTTGAGCAGGATCTCTTGAGCGGCAGTCGTAGCCGCTATGGCGGCGGCGTAGCTTTGCTGGTATTGCGCCACGGTAAAGGGGGTCTTGAGCGTATGCTGCAAGGCTTTTGCGGCGGACTGCAGTGGCGGCGCAATCTCGGTGCAAGTAGCGCCAATCTCCACCAATATTTCCCTGGCCGTACCTTCAAATACTTCGGGACTGATGGCTACCGGATTGGTTGCCGGGGTGGGAATAACCTCTCGCTCCCTATCCAACATGGTGGCAAAGCCACCTTCCAGGGCGCCAATAGAAGACATAGCTTTTCTCAGGGCTATGTCGGCCTCTTTTAAACCCCGGCGCGCTTCTGCTAAAGTATAAGAGGTCAAAGCAGGCCGGTCGGTTTTAGCCGTGGTGGGGCTGAGTTGGCCGGGCGTAAGCATTTGGCCCAATTTTTTGGCCAGCGTGGCGCAGCAGGTAATTATTTGGGCTTGACCGACCAGCAGGCTGCTCAGATAAGTCAAGAGGAAACCACTCAATGGGGCCGAGGGGTTATTTAATAGAAAAATCAGGTCGGTTTGTCCCGCCTCATCTTCAGCCACGTAAAGGCCGCTTAATTTACCCCGGCTCACTTTGAGGTTGTCGGCGGCAACAAGCTCGCCGTTGAAGGTCAGCCGGTAAATGGCCGACTTGAGGCCGGCGGTGGTTTCAATTTTTAGAAAGGTATCGCCGCGACAAGTGGCCAGGAGATCGTCTTTTAGGACCAGGTTGAGGCAATCATCCGCCAGAGTGATTTTAGCTAAGGTATGGCCCCACAGATAACGCCGAACAGCCCAAAATTTTGCCCGCACCGAGCCATCAGCCCGGATCGGCGCGTTTTCGGCCCATACCGGCCCACAACCTATTTCCACGGGATCAGGATCAACCTGGAGGGGATGCTGCAGGTTTAGGATGACCCGCCGCACCGCTATTTTTTTCCCCTGGCCCAAAACAGGCAATGGGGCTGAGGCGGCCAGCGAATGAGCGTGAAGAGCGGGCAGGTCAGGCGATGTGTCTTGAGCAAAGGGATAAATGGGAATCAGCCAACCGGCGTCGGTGAGGATTTGCGTATACTCACTCCCTTTGTCGCTGCGCACCTCATCCAAGAAGGTTTTGGCATCCTTTTCCAGGGGCGTGCTGGCCTTTCGCCAGGTTTGGGGAAAGTCAACCTCACTCACGGTGCGGTAGGTGGCGCCATAGGCCGCATTGAGGTCTTCGATGCCGTCGTAATGTTTGCGAAGCCAGATTGGCCATTGCACTTCCGTCAGTTGTTTGGTCAAAACAACCTGCTGTCCGCCGGCCGGTTCAATATCAATTTGCAGGGCTATAATGGGGCCGTCGGGCCATTGGCGGCCAAGTAAGGCTTTACTCAAGGCTTTGTACCAACTCTTCACCGCAGCCGGCATAGCCTCATCCAGCTGCTCGGCCTCTTTTAGCAGCCAGGCGGGAATGCCCTCACCCAAAATACCGTTGTGGCCGTAGGGGCCGGGTTTGAGGAGACAGGGCAAATCAAATCGGACGCATAAGTTTAACAAGTCCATCACATCACGCCGGGCAGAGGTTGTGCCGTGTAAATCAATGGTGCCAGGTTGAAATTCGTGGTAGCCCCAGGGCACGGTGACGGTGACGGCGTTAACCCCCATTTGTTTGAGACGAGTCAACATCAACTCCCACTTTTGGCGGGGAATACGAAAGTAATCAAAGTCGGCCGCAAATAGAGGCGCAAGGTTGGTTTCAAAATAGTTTGGCATGGCAATTCCCTCTAACTCATATTACGCTAAAATGTGGTTAAAGTTTCTCAACCCGTCCCGTCATTTTCGGGATGGTAGTTTCAGAGTGACCCGGGTGCCCTGTCCCGGGGTGCTGTCAATTTTGAGTTTGGCGCTCAATAATGAAACGCGCTTTTGCATATTGGCCAGGCCGTGATGGCCGTGCTTGATTTTGGTAGGAGGCGTAAAACCAATGCCGTCATCTTCAACTAAAAGGTTGATCTGGCCGTTGTCCCTGGTCAGGTTCAGCCTGATCTTGCGCCCCTTGCTGTGACGCACCACGTTAGCCAGGGCCTCGTGCGCAATGTGGAAAACGTGGCTGGCCTCAGACTCGCTCAAATAGGTGTTGATCTCCGGGTCAATTTGAGATTTGATGGCAAAGGTCGTGTTTATCTGTAATTCTTTGATCAGGCCGTGCATCCGGGCGTACAGTCCTTTGTCCTTGAGCGCCTGCGGGCGCAGGTCAAAAATATAGTTGCGTACGTCGGTGATCACTTGGGCCAGGCTTTTTAAGCTGAGGTCAATTTGTTGCCTGGCCGCACCGTTGGTGGCGGAAATGGCCGCTTTGGCGCTGTCCAGGGACAGGCCCACGCCATAGATGGATTGAATGATGCCGTCGTGCAGGTCGCGGGCAAAACGTTCTTGTTCTTCTAAAATCGCCAGGCGTTGGGTTTGCTCGTAGAGGCGGGCGTTTTCAATGGCAATGGCGGCGTGATAAGCCAGCATTTCTATCAGTTTTTGGTCGGCTTCAATAAAATCAGAGCCATCCTTTTTATCGGCCAGGTAAAGGGCGCCAATCAAATCGCCTTTAGAGGAGAAAACGGGCACTCCCAACAGGCTGCGCATTACCGGATAATGATTAGGGAAGCCCGCGGCGTCGGGATGCTGGGCAATGTTGTTAATAATAACCGACTGCCCCTCATTCAACAGCGTGTTCAACAAGCCCCGGTCAATGGGCGATGGCCCTATTTGAGCGGGTTCTTGTTGGATGATGCCGGCCGTGATAAAGTGAGAGAGTTGGTCTTGGCTGTCGCGCACGCCCAGCGCCGCAAATTTAGTTTTTACCAGATTCTGGGCGGCTTCGGCGATTTTGTGCAATACCTGCTCCAGGGAAAGTTCAGAGTTGATGGCCTGCGCCGCCTCGTTCAAGGCTCTTAGCTCGTCAATCAGGCGCTCTCGTTCTTTTTCCGCTTGCTTGCGGCGGGTAATATCGCGCAGCACAACCGTAAAGATATTTCCCCCATCTACTTTAAGTTTTGAGATCGAGGCTTCCGCCGGAAATACCTGGCCGTTTTTTCTGCGCCCTGCAATTTCCTGGCGTTCGCCCATCAGCCGCACGGTGGTTTCGGAACCGGCAAATTCGGTAATGTGCCGGCGGTGGATGGCCACAGACTTTTCGGGGATGAGGATATCCAACGGCCGGCCAAGGGCCTCTTCGGGCGAATAGCCAAAAATATTCTCGGCCCCTTTGTTATACATAATAATTTTTTGGGCTTGGTTGACGGAAATAATGGCCTCGTTGGCAATATCCACAATGCTGGCAATGCGCACCTGGCTTGGCCCAATTTTGGCCCCATCAATCGAGACGACGTTTTGCTGCCCCGAAACTACCGGGGGCTTCAGTTGTGTTTCTAACTGGTCCACCCGCTGCTGTAACTGGGCCACTTCTGCCATCAGTTGTTGTTTGGTTTTACTTTTGTTACCCCCCATAACAATCCCCCACAAAAACTTTATTACCTGTCAGTATAGCATATTTAACAGCAGCATAAAAGTTGCGTGGGGCTGGGTTATCACTGGGCCTGTCCCAATTTTGAGACGCGCCCGTTATCACCAATTTTCTTGCATGTAAGGCTGATGTAAGGTAAAATCTTCTTTAGATTCGATCACTTGGAGACCGGTTAGATAAACTTCAGTTTGGGGGAAACTGTTCTGTGCAGATTATGGTCGTAGACGACCACGAAGTGGTTCGTTTGGGCTTGAACAACTTGTTATCACGCCAGCCAGGTTGGGAAGTAGTGGCCGAGGCAGGCACGGTGGCCGAGGCCATTCAACTGGCCGATGAATATGAGCCTGATATAGTGGTGATGGACATTCGCCTTAGCGACGGCAGCGGCATTGATGCCTGTTACGAAATTGTCAAAGCTCATCCTCATATCAAGGTGATTATGCTCACCTCTTTTGCCGAAGACGACCTTCTTTTCAACGCCATTTCTGCCGGGGCCGTGGGTTATGTGTTAAAGCAAGTGGGCAACGATGACTTGGTGCGGGCAATTGAAACCATTGGCCGGGGCGAGGCATTGTTAGACCCCAGCGTTACCGGCCGGGTTCTGGCCAAATTGCGCGATACCACCCACACCGAGGCCTTTGCCGGTTTATCAGACCAGGAACTCAAAGTATTGGCCCTGATTACCCAGGGCAAAACAAATAAAGAAATTGCCGCCCATCTTTATTTAGGCGAAGGCACGGTGCGTAATTACGTTAGCAATATTCTGGGCAAGTTGGGTTTATCCAACCGGGCCGAAGCCACCGCCTATGCCGTCCGTCATAATCTTGACGACTATTTGAAGGTTTTGGAATGATAGGTTATTTCTGACCGCGCTGCCGAAAGCGCGGTCTTTTTCCCCCTGACATCCCCCGCTAACTGACACAACAAGATATGACGATTGTCGGTAGAGAAGATGACATCTGTCACTATGAGTTTAGGGGATTTCCGTTTATGCTAAAAGCATATTACTGCGGGAGGCCCCTGGCCATGGAGTTCAAGGCGCTGCATGTACATTCTCTAACCGAGGAGATTGCGGCAAACTTAGAAACGCTATTGAGCGACCTGTCCGGCGTTGAAAAGTTTGAAATCACCCTGGAAACTCAGGAGTTGTACATTCTATTCGACGAAACTCAGCTTTGTTTCCAAACCCTGGCCGAAAATATGGCCCAGGCCGGCTGCCCCCTGCGCGGCATTGATGCCGCTTTATTGTTGTAATTGCATTTCACCTTTGGTGTTTCGCCCTCAAAATTAAAAACTGTCCCAAATTTTAGTTTTGTGGTATATTGCTTTGCCATTCTGACCGGGTTTTAGGCCCGGTTTTTCTTTTGGCAAAACAAAATAGTATATGCTACAGAAAAGTTTTTGCCGCTGAAACAGGTAGCAAGTAGCAGAGTAGCAAACTTTTTATCTGCTACCTTGCTACCTGCTATCCTGTTTTTTGGGAAGGAATTTTTCTGGACATCTATACAAAAGTAAGGAGAGGGTTAATGGATAATTTAAAGCAGATGTATGGCATTGGCCTGATGGCCTTTATCATCTTTCTGAGTAACTTGGTGGGGCTGCCTGTTTTGCCTGAGCTGGCTGCCGATTTGGGCGCAGCGCCGGCGCAAATCCCTATTGTGGTCTCTGCTGCTCTGGCCACGGTAGTGATTGTGCAATTTTTTGCCGGCATCCTGGCCGACCGTTATTCCAAACGGACGCTCATTCTCACAGGCACGCTGATTGGCTCAATTTCGTCTTTGCTTTGTGTGGTCGCCACCCACTGGCTGCAATTAACCATGCTGCGCGTGGCCGGCGGCATCGCCGATGCAATTGCTATGCCCGCGCTTCTGGCCATTACCGCCTCGCTGGGAACGGAACAGCCGGGGAAATTTTTTGGCATTTTACGCAGCAGCCAGGGCTTGTCTGTTATTGCCGGCCCGGCCCTGGGCAGTATTATGTCGCTGGTTTCGTTGCGAGCGCCATTTATGGTGGATGGTCTGTTCTCGCTGCTGGCCTTTTTTGCGGCGCTGGCCTTGATAAAAAACACCGAAAAGGTTAAGCCTGAACATAGTTTGAGCGTATTTCGCGGTTTGGGTTTGGTTTTTGCGGACAAACGGGTGTATCTCTACCTGTTAATGGGCATCACGGGCATGTTCAGTTTTGGCATTCTCTATAGTTTTGTGCCCACCAAAGCGCAGGTTGTGGGACTGGCGGCGTGGCAAATCGGCTTAATTTTAAGCATTGGGGCGTTGATTTTTAGCCTGGTATCGTATTCTGTTGGCGCGCTCTCGGATAGATTTGGCCGCCGGGCGTTTGTGGTGGTGGCTCAGGCGCTCATTGTTATTTCTGGCGTTGGCCTCATTTTCAGCCACAGCTTCCCGGCGCTGTTGGCCTGTTACGCCCTCTTTTGTGTGGGCGAGACCATCCCCTATCTGCTCAGTTTTGTTTACGCCGGTGAAACCTTTAACCCCCGCTATGTGGGTACGTCAATGGGCGTTTTTGACTCTTTGATGGACCTGTCGTTATTCATTGGGCCTTTGCTGGCGGTGTTTATTTATAGTTCAACCGGCCAATTTGCGCCTGTCTTTTTGTTAGCCGTGGCGCCGGCCCTGCTTGCCTTTTTTGTCACAATGATCTGGCTGCCACCCCGGGCCGAACAAGTAAGCCTGGAAGGAGTTTAATCCCCAAAAAGATTTTGACCGCCAACAAAATTTAGTCTGCAAATTGTAAAAACCAAATTTTATGGTATGTTTGACTCATTAATTTTTTACCGGGCCAGGCCCGGTTTTATTTTCAAAAACAAGTGATGGCCAAAAAACAAACCAAACAAAAAGAACCAACTTTTTATCTACTCACCCTCGGCTGTCCCAAAAACGTGTACGACAGCGAAGGTATCAGCGAGTTACTGCTGCAAGCCAACTACCGTAGCACCAACCAACCGCACCGGGCCGACGTGCTGATTGTCAATACCTGCGGCTTTTTGCAGGCGGCTAAAGTGGAGTCGCTGGGCGCGTTGCAAGAACTGGCCGCCCGGAAACGAAAAGATCAACTGCTCATTGCCGCCGGCTGTATGCCCCAACGTTTTGGCCATGAAATAACCCGGCACATTAAAGGGTTGGATGGCCTCATTGGCACCCGCGCCTGGGCCGATATGGTGCCCTTCATCCAAGAATTGCGGGCCAATAAACAACCCCGGCCCCTCTATCACCTTCCCGAAACAGGCAATATTTCCCCGGAAACCATCGCCTTGAACCGGCAGCAGATAGAATTTGGCCGGGCCAGCGCCTACCTCAAAATCAGCGACGGCTGTTCCGCCCCCTGCGCCTTTTGCACCATCCCCAGTTTTAAGGGGCGCAACCGAAGCCGTCCCCGCCAGCATCTTTTGGCGGAGGCCCGGCGGTTGGCCAAGGCCGGGGTGCAGGAAATCATCATCATCGGCCAGGATACCACCGCTTATGGCCGTGATTGGGGCGAGCCGGATGGGCTGCCAGCGCTGCTGGAGCAACTGGTTGAAACCGCGCCGGAGGTCAAATGGCTCCGGCTCATGTACGCCTATCCCGGCCACGCCAGCCGTAAATTGGTTGAGGTAATGGCGGCCCATCCCCAAATCATCCCTTATCTTGACTTGCCGCTGCAACATGCTCATCCTGACACGCTCAAACGGATGCGTCGCCCCCACAATGTAAACAGGCTGCTGGCCTGGATTGAGCATTATCGCCGGGCCATGCCGGGTGCGGTTTTGCGCACCACTTTCATCGTTGGTTATCCCGGAGAAACGGAAACTGAGTTTCAAGGTTTGCTTGACTTTATCGAAACAGTTCAATTTGACCGCGTTGGCGCGTTTACCTTTTCACCGGAGCCGGGCACGCCGGCATTTGACCTGCCTCAACAAATTGACGAAGAAATTAAACAAGAGCGTTGGGAGCGTCTGATGGCCTGCCAACAGCCCATTTCTTTGCGGCGTAACCAGAAGCTGATTGGCCAAAAGCTAGAGGTGCTGGTTGAGGGGACGGGCGATGGCCTGAGTATTACTCGCAGCTACCGCGATGCGCCAGAGATTGACGGCTACGTGGTGGTTGAAAAGGAACTGCCGGTAGGACAGATGACGCCTGTTCTGGTTACCGGCGCAATGGAATATGACCTGATTGCTGTCCCTGCCGGTGAGCCGATTTTGGTAAAATAAGAAAGGTTTTTAGGATTTCTGTAAACTCAAATCTGGGCTGCTGAAATAGACAACCACCGGCTCTCTCCGGTCGTTTTTTTATGGGACAAAAAGACTATGCCGCAAAGGATAGATGTCCCATTGTTTTTTGCCGGGCATTCTAATAGGATTTCAGTATACGTTTAGGGTGGGAGAGGAGGAAATAGACAAGGCGAAAGGAAGATTCATGCAGCGTTTTAGATTGCTTGTTTTATTTTTAGGTAGTTTTTTGGCTCTGATGAGCCTTTTTCCCCGCAGTGGTTCAACCGCCAATCATTTAAGCAACGGCGGCTTTAACAACCCTTTCACCAACATCCCCGATCGGATCTGGCGCGAACAATACGAAAAAATCGCCGCCGGCTGGAATCACTTTTACATTGAAGCCAACACTTATCCCGGCAGTGGCAACGCCTCAAAGCTGCACTGGATGAGTTCGGCCCAATTTGCGGCCGCTTTTAGCGGCGGCGACTATCACATTGAAGGCGATGCCTCCCAAAATATGTGGTCCGCTTATGAATTTGACGCCGGCGTTTACCAGCAAGTGAGCGGGCTGGCGGTCGGGCAGGGCTACAGATTTTTTATCAAGATGGTCACTTACTGGCGGGGGCCGGGCTACCCTGATACCGACGGCAAGATGGTCAAACAGGTGGGTATTGACCCTTACGGCGGCACCGACCCCACCGGCAACAACGTTATCTGGAGCGCCCCCGATGCCAATGATAATGAGTGGGTTGGAATGGTGGTGGCCGCCACCGCCGAAAGCAACACCATCACCGTATTTGCCAAAGTACAGGCCCCGGAAAACGATTCTTTTAACCACACCGATCTGGATATGGTTTATTTTGAAGACTCCCGGCTGGAAGAGCTGGCGCCCGGCCCCACCACCAGCCTGAACGTGGCCGCCAATGGCAACACGGTCAATCTGAATTGGTCCGGTAGCCCGGCTGGGGGGTGGGTGCTCAAGGGCTACGAGGTTGAGTACAAAGACCAGGCCGGCGGCGACTGGCTGACGATCCAGGACAAGGCCGGCGCGGCCACCGGCGGCTCCTTCATCGGCCAGGTGCTGCATACTTATACTGTTCGGGCGCGAACCTGGCAGACAAACGGCAGTATAGACATGCCGGGCCAGTGGGTTGAAAAAAGTATCACCATTGCTGATGCCGTGACCGGACAGGTGATTGACCACGCCGGTTTGGGCTTGAGCGGGGTCAGGGTATCGGTTAGTGGCCAGACTACCTCTACCTTAAGTAACGGTGGTAGTTATGCCTTACCAACCGGCCCCGGTACTTTTCACATTGTGGCCGATGATTTTGATAGTCTGGTCGCCCCGCCTCCCACAACGGTGAATGTGCCCCCTAATGGCGTTGGCAGCCTGACAATCACCCTGATCCCCACGGGAACCCATCAGGCCATCAGCAACAATCACTTTGAAACCGATCTGTCTGGCTGGAATGTGAGTGATGGTTTGGCTGCCGGGGTTTCAAGCGTAAACCAACATACGGGCAGTGGGAGCTTATGGTTATCAAATACCGTTAATATCTCACAAACCGGCGTTGTTTCCCAGATGAACGCCCCCCTGCTTTCTTTCTGGCACAAAAACAATGTTCCTTTTACCGTTGAATTTTTAGCCGAAGGAGCGGGGGCATCATCCCTTGACCCCAGTGCCGCGCGTCCTATCCTGGTTCAAACGGTGGGCGCGGCCGGTGATTGGTCTCACTTTACCCTCCGCTGGGCGGCAGATAGTGATTATAGCGGTTCTCTGGGGGTTAATTTTAGCCATAACGGTGGGCCGGCTAATATCTTTATTGATGAAGTCAGTATTGCCGCCGCTGGCTTTGAGCCCGTTTATCTGCCCGTGGTGGTGAAAAATTAAAATACTGCGCCGGCGTTACGCATCCAAATAAGGCGTTATTTTGTTTAAGATGGCTTTTTTGGATTGAGCGCCCATTAAACGTTCAACCGGCTGGCCAAACTTAAAGAGCATAAGCGTGGGCAGGCTCAATACGGAATACCGGCCGGGGGTCAAGGGATTGGCGTCAACATCCAGCTTAACTACTTTAATCCGGTCCTTGTATTCGGCTGCAATTTCATCCAAATACGGGGCAATGGCTTTACAGGGGCTGCACCATTCGGCCCAAAAATCGGTGAGCACCGGAATATCACATTTTAATACTTCGGCATCAAAATTGGCGTCAGTTACGTGAATGGGCGTTGTCATTTTTTTCTCCATTTGGTGTTATGTACCTGCTCAATAGAAAATATTTCCGCCCAAATATACAAGGCTTTTGTTATTTTGACAAAGTTTCCTTTAAATCGCCAATCTCCAAGATATACCCCTAAATATGGGATCATGTTAATAGAGATTACTATATATTGTAGTTGTTTTTTTAATATTTTTCACTTGACCCATTGAATCTAGTCTGATATAATGATAGCCGATTACTTCCACTGAGTTATCAAAGGAGGCGCTTAAGTGGGAGAAGTGCTTGTGCTTAATGCAACTTATGAACCCCTCAGCGTGGTTTCCATCAGGCGGGCGGTGGTTTTGCTGCTGAAGGAAAAGGCCGAATTGATTGAGGCAGCCGAAGCGAAGCTGCGTTCGGAGAATCTCAGTTTGCCTGTGCCGCTGGTGATTCGCCTGGTGTATTTTGTCAAAATACCCCGCCGGGTGGCCCTGCCCGTTACCCGGCGAGGCGTGTTATCGCGCGATCATTACACCTGCCAGTATTGTGGGGCCACGCCGCCGCGCAAGAATCTAACGGTAGATCATGTGGTGGCTCGTTCGCGCGGTGGCAAAACTACCTGGGAAAATGTGGTGACCGCTTGCGAAAAGTGCAACGGGCGCAAGGGCAGCCGCACCCCGGACGAAGCTAACATGAAATTATTATCCCAACCCAAACGCCCGCGCTACCTGGCCATTGCCGCGCTCTCCAGTGTAGAAACCAAGCAGGCCTGGGGTAAATATATCCTGTGGGATTAAGGTGTTTGGCTCATCACCAACGCCTCGGTACCGGCTGTACTGGGGCGTTTTTATTATTCAACTTTGCAGGGAGATGTAGAAAAGGAGTTTAACATGGCTGATTATAAAGAGCGGATCCGGGTGCACATTGCGGGCAAGGAATTCAGCGTGGTGGGGGGCGATTTCCACGACATGCTGGCGGCGGTGAAACAGATCAACGGCCGCCGTTTTGTGAGCGAGCTGAAAGTATGGCAATTGCCGGGAACAGCGGAAGAGGTGCAACATCAGCTTGAGATCAACGGCTATTACCTGGAAGGCGGCCAGCCGATTGCCGATGCTGCTGCTCCGGCTGCGCCTTCCCCACCCTCTCGCGGCGACCGGGTGCGGATTATGGTTGGCGGCCACCCGTTGGCCGTGGCAGGCGGCAGTTTTCAGGAGATGTTGGCCGCGGTGAAAAATCTGCCGGGCCGCCGTTATGATGGAGAAACCAAAATGTGGGAGATCCCGGGTGAAGTGGGCGTGATCAAAGGCATGCTGCAAGCCGCCGGTTTTGACCTGGAAGGCGCAGCCAACATTCCCCAGGCCCCCATCCCGCCCATGGCGGCGCTGCCATTTTCCAGCCCCGGCGAAGATGTTCCTCCCTTTGCCCCGCCGGATTGGGATGAGGATAATCTACCGCCGCCGCCCAATCCGCCGGCTTGGGGGGATGATGAATTGATCCCGCCGCCTGATTATGATTTATACGACCAGCCCCCACCTTTTGACCTGGAACCTCTACCTGGGCAACAGAAACCGTCCGGCTCAACCTCGGCCAAAATTCCCGGCAAACAGCAGCGCGGCGGCGACCGCATCCGCGTGCGCGTGGGGGTGTTCCCGCTGGTGATGACCGGTGGTTCGTTTCAAGAAATGCTGGCTTTTATCAAAAATATTCCCGGTCGTCGTTTTAACGGCCAGGATAAGGTGTGGGAAATTCCTGATGAGGTGGGCCTGGCGGGCATGAAGCAGATGATCAAGACCGCCGGCTTTGAGGTGGAAACGGGGTAAAAACACAACCGGGGGCGTAGCTGAAACTACGCCCCCGGCCCTGGATCCATCTTTTGTGGTTAGGTTAATGACCGAACCGGCAGGGCCAGCGCTTCGGCCTGGCCCGCGGCGTGGTAGCTGCTGCGGACCAGCGGGCCACTTTCCACCCAGCGAAAGCCCAACTCCAACCCTACGTGGTGAAATTCTCCGAACTCGTCTGGATGAACGTAACGGTAAATGGGCAGGTGCAGCGACGAAGGCCGCAGATATTGGCCGATGGTCAAAATATCAACCTGATGTTCCCGCAGGTCGCGCATAACGTTAAAAATTTCTTCTTTAGTTTCACCCAGGCCCACCATAATCCCGCTTTTGGTGATTGCGCCGGGATCCAGTTCTTTGGCCTGGGCCAGAACCTTGAGCGAGCGTTGGTAATTGGCCTGAGGCCGCACCGTCCGATAAAGACGAGGCACGGTTTCAATATTGTGGTTGAGAATTTCGGGCCGGGTCTCCATAACCTTCTGCAAAGCCGCTCGGTCGCCCTTAAAGTCGGGAATGAGCACCTCAACCGTGCAATGAGACATCCGTTTGCGAATTTCACGGATGGTGTTGGCAAAAATGTGCGCGCCGCCGTCGGGCAACTCGTCTCGGTTAACCGAAGTTAGCACGCAATGGTTGAGCTTCATGGCCAGCACGCTCTCGGCCACCCGGCGGGGTTCGTCTTCATCCAGCCCGGCAGGGCGGCCCGTTTTGATATGGCAAAAGCCGCAGGAACGGGTGCAAATATCTCCCAGGAGCAAAAAAGTGGCCGTGCCTCGGTGCCAGCACTCGCCAATATTGGGGCACATTGCCTCTTCACACACCGTATGCAGGCCCTTTTCCTGCATTAACTTTTTAAGGCGCTCATAGCCATTACTGGCCGGAATACGCACTTTTAGCCATTTTGGTTTGCGTTGCGGCAACTTATTCTCTGGAGCAATCTTATTATTTGAATCAATTAAATTTGGCATCAACCATTAATTTAGGGGTGCGCCAGCTAAAATTTTGACTTGTTGGCGCGGGCGTTGTTAGCGAAAGTGGTTCTAAGGCAAAAATCTGGCAAAAGGCTTGCAGCACCGGTTCAATGACCGCCCCCACTTCTATAGGCTCATTTAAAACATGGTGCAGGGAGGTGATGTGACCGTCTTTGACCCCGCCCGGCATGATTAGATCAAAATATTGTAAACTGGGATTAACGTTAATCCAAAAACCATGGCTAGTGACATTAGCCCGATTTACTTTTACCCCTACAGCGCCTATTTTGGCCACCGCACTATCAAATTGGCTATATTTGCGTTGGGTGCCAGAAAGCACCCAGATCCCGCCTTGCCCTGGTTGTCGAAAAGCCCGGACCTCAAAGAACGATAAGGCCCGAATAATAACGCTTTCTATAAGCTTGATGTAATCATGGTAATTGTAACAATTTTGGCCTAACTTCAAAATTGGATAAACTACCAACTGCCCGGGACAATGGAAAAAAATCGGGCCGCCCCGATCTGCCGTATAATAGGCAATGTTGAGTCGCGCCATCTCCTGCTGGCTGATGAGTAAGTGCCCTCGATGAGCATCAGCGCCCAGGGTGTAGGTAGGTGGGTGTTCCAGAAATAACAAAGTGTCAGGAATTTCCCCGACAGTTCGTTTGGCAACTAACTCCTTCTGAAGTTCCAAAGCCCGTTGGTACCCTAGTTGGCCAAGCCATTGCCGTTGACAAAGATTATTCATGGTATCCTCCTTTTCTTCTTTGAAAAGTGCAACCATTAATATTTTGTTGTGAGTAGTCTAAAGTCTAATAGAACAGTTGAGCGAAGAGAGAGTGTTTTGAGCCTATCTGGAATGATGAATAGTTTGGCTGTCTGCTGGCCGATTTCTCTACATTTTTAAAGTAAAAACAAATAATGGGAATTAAATATTGGATTGAAGGCCGATAAACGGGGTGTAAAAAAAATGCGCTATTATGAACTAACTAAGTATATCATATTTTTTAGCAAATGGAACCCCCAATTTTTAAGGGATTTTAACCCATCATCACAAGCAAAACCATCGCCCTCGTTTTACCCTCAACCATCGCCATAACTGGCTAACATAGCTGGCAAATCACCATTGAAAAAAATATAAACATGTTGATTCCACAATACGGTATCTACCGCATCGTAAACTTCGTCGGGATTGGGGCTATGAGCAATAAGCTTGCCGTGGACCGGCTCGTAATCATCATCCTCTTCTGGAGAAATGACGAACGCTAACCATTCGTTAGGAAATATCCGGGCGATTTTCTCAATAAGGGGCAACTGCTCTACCTTGGACATGGCGTTGTAAGGACAGCCACAATCGCAATCATCATCACCCTGACCGGGTGTATGACCTCCCCTTCGTTTGGTAAAAGGGTCAACATACCAATTTTCAGCGCCGGTTTGTTTTGCCGAAGCCATCCAATTGTCAGATAGGGTTATTCCTGCCACCAAATATTATGCCTTTTCTTTGAATGATTTTTTATCTCCAACTGAAGGTACGTTTTTCGCTTTCTGGGCTAACGGCAGTGCCGGAACCGTCGTCGTTGAGTCGTTCTACCACCACAAACCATTCGTAACGATTTTCCGGGCCATCAATCTGGCCGTAAAGAGATAAGGGAATGGTCCACTCTGTTTCTTTGATGTTTGTTCCTTGATAAGTTGTTTCGCCCTGGAATTCATAAATCAACCGAATGGCGTATTGTTCATCTGGAGCCAACTCGCCCACCGATT
Source organism: Anaerolineae bacterium (assembly GCA_016931895.1). Lineage (NCBI taxonomy): Bacteria > Bacillati > Chloroflexota > Anaerolineae > Anaerolineae bacterium. The sequence continues at coordinate 51,241 of JAFGDY010000227.1, read as the reverse complement.
GCCAGCGCAACACAATGGTATTGCCGCTGTTAAAATCGGTACCATCTTTTGGCTCCAATAATACGGGAGCCTGATACTTTATGGCCGGGGTGGGGGTATCGGGCGGCGGTGGGGTGTCGGTGGGGGCGGCGGAAACAGGGGTATCGGTAGGAAGAGGGGTAGGCGTGTCGGCCGGGATAGGCGTATCCGTAGGTGGCGGTAAGGGAGTATCCGTAGGAACCGGCGTGGCTGTATCTGTAGGCGGTGGGGTGTCAGTAGGCGGGAGGGACGTGGGCGTTGAGGTGGGAGGTAAAGTGGGCGTTGGCAGCGGCGAATTCAGGGGCGGCGTTAAAGAGGCCATAATATCGCTTTCATTTGGGAATGATCCCGCAGCCGTATCCGACAGGCCCAGCCGGGCCAATACCTCGTCGCCGGCTTCGCTTTGCCAAACCAGCCAACCCCCGCCGACACACACCGCGCATAACAAAACCAGCACAAAGGTCACCATCCCCATTGCCAGCCGGGGCCATATACTTGAGCCTTTGGCCGGGGCTTCTTGAGCAGTCAATTGGCCCATGCGTTTGTTGGGCCGCGAGCCGGTTAGGTCGCCTTTTTTCTCTGGGGAAAAACTCTCAGATTGCCCAAATTTGCTGCCTTGAGACTCTTCTTGTTTCCTTTCCGGCGAAGACTTCACCCCAATCGCATCCTCTTTTTTCAAAGCTGGCGAAGGCCGCCCGGGTTTATCAGCCGGAGCGGATCGTTCCAGTCTATCCTGCGGAGTAACCGGGACAGGCACGGGCCGGGGCGGACGGGTGGGCGGCGGTTTGGGCCTGGAGGTCGGTAAGGGAATATTAACCGGTTTGTCCTCTTCCGGCGCGGTTGGCGGCGGCTGGAAAGCAACGGGCCTGAGACCGGCCAGGCCCGGCGGGGGCACGCCCAGTTCCGGCGCGGAAGGCGGCGGGGCCGGGCGGGAAGCTCTATCGAACATTTCGCTGGCCGAAGGCCGTTTTGTTTTTGCCTCTGAAGTTTTTGAGCGGCCAGGATCGGGCGGCTTGTCCGCCGGAGAAGGAGGTTGGGTTTTTGCGGCCTTGCCCACAAGCTGTTGTATCTCCTGCCAGTCCATGGCTTCGGTACTTTGCCCCGGGAACAAAAAATCGCCAATCGAGTCCGGTCGAGCTACCAGCCAGCCGACTAAGGCCCGGTGCGCTTCCAAATCAAGCTCCATTGTTTTGGGCGTGTCACTCCCCTCAGGCTTAAAGCTAAGATGGGGGTTTTTGCCGGCCAGGTGCAGGTCAGACAAACGCAACTGAGCCACTTCTTGCGGCGTTAAACCAACGTGCCTAACCAGGGTATACAGAGTTGTGTTCAGGATTGTCTCTTTTTCAGACTGTTCGCTCATAACTATATCTTGCCATGCTTTACTTTGTCAGAATAGGGTCTGATACTGTCATTCTACCGATTTTGCGATAACGGGCAAACTGGCCAATTAATAAATCATCCTCGATCAGCCGGTTGGCCGAGGCCCTCAATCACCCCTTATAGCAACGTTACGGCCTTTTGCCGCCTATTCAAAATTCCCTGGTTTGCCCAATTTGACCCTGGGGTTGGCTCCAAAATTCTGGCCGTAGAGACAGGATATTGTCCTGTGTCTACCCTATCAAAAAATTGGGATAGTCCCCGGGCCTGGCTTAAGATTGACAGCCTTTCCATAATGCGATATAATGCTCTCCTATGCACACGTGTGCATAAATTAACGCATTGGACTATAAAAATCTCATTCTCCAGACGCCTATATTATCCATCCATTTGCCAATATTCAAAGGAGATCAAAATATGTATCTTGAGGAACTCACCAAATTATACGATTTCACCGGCCGCTCGGTGGTGATTACCGGCGGGGCCGGGATATTGGGTGGTGAGTTGGCCTGCGCCCTGGCCGAGGTTGGGGCCAACGTAGCCATTATAGATCGTAACCCGGAGTTGGCCGAACGATTGCTTGACCGGCTGGACCTCTGCTCCGGCAAAGCTATTGTGGCGTATGGCGATGTTCTGGATGCCGCCTTGATGAAACAGGCCGCCGACCAGATCGTCCAGGAATTTGGCCGCGTTGATTGCCTGATCAACGGCGCCGGCGGCAACAATCCCCGCGCTACTACCGCCCCTGATTTATCCTTTTTTGACCTACCCGCCGACGCCTTGCGGTTTGTGTTTGATCTCAATATTTTGGGCACCATTATTCCCAGCCAAGTTTTTGGCAAAATTATGGCCGAGCAAAAAGAGGGTATTATTTTAAATGTCTCTTCCATGAACGCATTCCGTCCTCTCACCCGTATTGCGGCCTATTCGGCGGCCAAGGCCGGGGTAAGCAATTTTACCCAATGGCTGGCGGTGCACATGGCCCAAGAATATTCGCCCCGCATCCGGGTCAATGCCATTGCTCCCGGCTTTTTTATAACCGATCAAAACCGTTTTCTTCTGACCGACGAACAAACCGGCGATTTAACGCCGCGCGGCCAGGCCATTATTACCCACACGCCCATGGCCCGTTTTGGCCGCCCCGAAGATTTGGTTGGCCCCGTGCTGTGGCTGCTCTCCCCGGCTTCGGCTTTTGTAACCGGCGTGGTAGTGCCCATTGACGGCGGATTTGCGGCGTATAGCGGTGTATGATTTGATAGAAGTGAGTTATTTCTTATTCTCCGGCCTAATTCTGTATTTATGACCAACGATGGAGGTGACCATGCTCATTGGCCAGGGTTATGAAAACAAACATTTAACCGAAAACGAAATTCGTGATTTGATGTCGGCGGCGCTGGCCCAGGCAAAACTGGCCGGCAAACGAGTGCTCATCATCATCCCAGACAGCACTCGCACCGCGCCAATGCCCCAAATGTTCCGGCTGTTTCACGAATGTTTGGGTGCTTCCGTGGCTGCCCTGGATTACCTGATTGCCCTGGGCACGCACCAGCCCATGAGCGAAGCGGCCATCAATAAATTGGTTGGGGTAACGCCAGAGGAACGCCGCGGCCTCTATGGGCGGGTCAATATCTTCAACCATCATTGGGACACGCCGGAAACATTTGTGACCCTGGGCCAAATTACCGAAACAGAAATAGCGGAAATCACCGGCGGACTGATGCGCCAGACTGTGGAGATCAGACTCAATAAACTGGTCTTTGACTACGACCAAATCATCATTTGCGGCCCTACCTTTCCCCATGAGGTGGTGGGCTTTTCCGGCGGCAACAAATATTTTTTCCCTGGCATCGGCGGCGCAGAGGTGATCAATTTTTCCCACTGGCTGGGCGCGGTTATCACCAGTTATAACGTGATCGGCACCAAACATACGCCTGTGCGCCAGGTAATTGACAAAGCTGCCTCCTTTATTGACCGGCCCAAGCTGTGCTTTAGCATGGTAGTCACCGGCACTAACCTGGCCGGGCTTTACATCAGCACCCCAGAAGAGGCTTACGAGGCCGCGGCGGATTTGTCGGCCAAACTGCACATCAAGTGGGTGGATCGGCCCTACCGGCGCGTGCTGGCCGTGATGCCGGAAATGTACGACGATCTGTGGACCGGGGCCAAGGGAATGTACAAAATGGAACCGGCCATTGCTGATGGCGGCGAAGTGGTGATCTACGCCCCGCACATTAACGAGGTCAGCTACACCCACGGCCAATACCTGGATGAGATCGGCTACCACGTGCGGGATTACTTTTTGCAGCAGTGGGATAAGTTCAAAGCCTATCCCGGCGGGGTGCTGGCTCATAGCACCCATTTACGCGGGATGGGCGCGTATAACGCCGAAACAGGCATTGAAACGCCGCGCCTTAAGGTTACATTGGCCACCGGCATCCCGGCGGAACGCTGCCGCCGGTTGAATTTAGGTTATCTGGACCCGGCCCAGGTTAAGCTTAACGAATGGCAGGGCCGCGAAGCTGAAGGCATTCTGGTAGTACCCAAAGCCGGGGAGATGTTATACCGGGTCAAGCCGGGGTAACGAGTTTGTTACCTGGCATAGAATTTCTGTTTGGTCAAGAACAAACCCATGAGGCCGGTAACACCTTGTGGGTTTGTTTTTTGGTTCCCGCATACTTTTGGCAGGACAATTTGGTTGATATAGACAAATAGTCGTCTTGTTTAACCAACAAGGGTGCAAATTTTTGTCTATTTATTTGATATATCGAAAAAGTTTCATTTTTCATTCCCCGCACGGCCAATTCTAAAAAAAATTTTGCCAAGAATTGATTTCTCCTTACAATGTTCCAAATAATTTGCCGGGCCAAAATGCGGGGGCGACGGTAGGCGGCCATGAATTCCGGCAAGTTCACATTGGTAAATTATAAATACGCTTACAAGGGGCGCAGCCCACAGGAGCTAACCATGACAAACTTGGCGCTTATCGGTTACGGCAAAATGGGAAAAATCATCGAAACCCTGGCTACGGAAAAGGGGCACCACATTGTGGCCATTGTTGACCCTTACGCCGAAGGCTGTTATAAAAAAATCACGCAGGAGGCAATTTCAGGGGCGGAGGTTTGCCTGGATTTCACTCACCCGCAAGTGGTGGTGAACAACATCCGGCAGATCGCCGCCCTGGGTAAGAAGATGGTCATTGGCACCACCGGCTGGTACGAGCAACTGGATGAGGTAAAACAGGTCGTCGAGGCCAACCGGGTGGGTCTGATCTGGTCTGGCAATTTTTCTCTTGGCGTCAATGCCCTTTTCAGGCTGGTGGCGTATGCGGCCAGGGTTTTCAACAACCTGCCTGATTACGATGTATTGGGGCACGAATTTCACCACAGGCACAAGGCCGACTCGCCCTCGGGCACAGCCGCTATGCTGGGCCAGATTCTGCTGGACCATCTTGAGCGCAAACAAAAGCTGGTTTACAACAAACTCGACCGGAAAATAGAGCCGGACGAGTTGCACTTTTCCAGCAGCCGCGGCGGGGCCATCCCCGGCACGCACCTGGTGATGTTTGACAGCCCGGTGGACACCATAGAGATCAAACACACGGCCCGTGGCCGGGAAGGTTTTGCCGCCGGCGCGCTGCTGGCCGCGGAGTTCATCCAGACTAAAACCGGTTTTTACCATATCAATGATTTAATGGATACATTAGTGTAACTGTTCAGGAGCGTAAAATGTTTAGAGGCGTTTTTACCGCAATTGTCACCCCTTTCAATGAAGATGAGAGCGTGGACGAAGTAGCCCTGAAAAACTTAATAGACTTTAATATTGAAAACGGCGTTTCCGGCCTGGTGCCCTGCGGCACCACCGGCGAAAGCCCCACCCTCTCCCACGAGGAACACGACCTGGTGATTGACCTGGTGGTGCGGCACGTCAATGGTCGCGTGCCCGTTATCGGCGGCACCGGCTCAAACAGCACCAGAGAGGCTATCCGCCTTACCCAGCACGCAGAGTCGGTGGGCGTGGATGCGGCGTTGCTGGTCAATCCCTATTACAACAAACCTACCCAGGAAGGGCTTTATCGGCATTTTAAGGCCATCGCCGACAGCGTGAGTATTCCCTGCATTGTTTACAATATCAAGAGCCGCACCGCGGTCAATGTGGAAACCCCAACCCTGCTGCGGCTGATCCGCGATTGCGACAACATTGCCGGCGTTAAAGAGGCTTCCGGCGATATAGGCCAGATCCGGGACGTCATCAAGCAAAGCCCGGCGGCATTTAGCGTGCTTAGCGGCGACGACAACATTACCCTGGACCTGATCAAGGCCGGCGGCGATGGGGTTATCTCTGTGGCCAGTAACTTTATCCCGGCCCGGATGTCCCGGCTGGTTGAGTTAGCCCTGGTCGGAAACTGGGCCGAGGCGGAGCAACTGAACCGGGAGTTGACGCCACTTTTTGAGGCCGAATTTGTCGAAACCAATCCTATTCCGATAAAATATATGCTCTACCGGGCCGGCATGTGCCGTGAAATTTACCGCCTGCCTATGTGCGAGCTGCAACCGGAAAACAGAGACAAGGTTGACGCGGTTCTGGTTGAGATGGGCTTACTTGAACAATTAGAGCCGGTAATTGCTTGAGTAGTCTGAAACAGGAGCCGGGACACAGATGCAATCCATAACCATCTGGGTCCCGGCCCGGAAAACAAACAGGGTCATCTAAAGAGGTAAAAATAACCATGAAACAACTACGTGTTGGCATTATGGGCGCCACCGGCGTGGTGGGGCAAAATCTGATTAGCGTGTTGCATAAGCGCAACTTTCCCCTTGACACCCTTCGGTTGTACGCTTCGGAACGGTCCGAAGGCAAAACTCTGGCTACCCCCTTTGGGGCCATTACCGTAGAAAATGCCGATCAGGTGGATTACGGCCAACTGGATATGGCCTTTTTTGCCATTGGTGGGGGCTGGCCCCAAGAAAATGCGCCTAAAGCGGCAGCGGCGGGCTGCGTGGTTATAGACAACTCGTCCACCTTTCGCTACCACGAGCACGTGCCGCTGGTCATCCCGGAGATCAATCCGCAAGCCATTGGCAACGCGCCCCTGATCGCCAACCCCAACTGCACCACGGCTGTGGCCGCCATTCCCCTGTGGATCATCCATCAGCATTACCGGCTCAAAAAAGTGATCATCGCCACCTACCAGGCCACCAGTGGAGCAGGTAACCAGGGTATGGTCGAACTGGAAGCCGAAACGCGCAAAGTGTTGAGCGGCGAAACTCCCGGCCACAACACCTTTGTCCACCCCATTCCCTTTAACCTGATTCCACACATTGATTCCTTCCAGGAAAATGGTTATACCCGGGAAGAGATGAAAGTAGTGTGGGAAACGCGCAAAATCTTTGGCGATAACACCATCCCCATCTCCTGCACCTGCGTCCGTATTCCCACCATGCGCGCCCACGCCGAAAGCATTGTGGTGGAAACCAAACGACCCATTAATCCCGCCGATGTGCGCAAACTGTTTGCCGCAGCCAACGGCCTTGAAGTAAAAGACGACCTTGAGCGCAACGTTTACCCCATGCCGTTGACTGCCAGCGAAAAATTTGACGTAGAAGTGGGCCGTATCCGGCAAAACCTGATCTACGGCGAGCACAGCCTGGAGTTTTTTGTTTGCGGCGACCAATTGCTCAAGGGCGCGGCCCTGAACGCCGTGCAGATTGGCGAACTCATTGTTGAGCAAAGGTTCTTGGATTAATAGATTTACAGTTACTGCTTGTTGGTTGTAATGATTTACGACGAAGGACGATTGACGAACGAGGGACGAACAACAAAAGTTGGTCGTTGCTCGTTGGTCGAAAACACCGCATCCGTTTCCGTTTAACCGAGTTGCAAACCTAGAGAGAAGCATGTCCAAAACACTGCCTTTTACCAAAGAACAGATCATCGAGTTAACCCAAAGATTCCCCACGCCTTTTCACATTTACGATGAAAAGGCGATCCGGGACAATGCCCGCCGGTTCAAAAAAGTTTTTAGCGGCGTTCACGGCTTTAAAGAATATTTTGCGGTGAAGGCCCTGCCCAATCCCTTTATTTTGAAAATCCTGGCCGAAGAAGGTTTTGGCGCGGATTGTAGCTCTTTGCCGGAATTGCTGCTTTCGGAAAAAGTGGGGCTGCGGGGAGAGGATATTATGTTCTCCTCTAACGACACCCCGGCTCAAGAATACCAAAAGGCCAAAGCGTTGGGCGCCATTATCAATCTGGACGACCTCAGCCACATCGAATTTCTGGAACGGCACGCCGGCCTGCCTGAATTGCTCTGTTTTAGGTACAACCCCGGTCCCTTAAGAAAAGGCAATGTCATTATCGGCCACCCCCAAGAAGCCAAATACGGCTTTACTCGCCAGCAGCTTTTTGAAGGGTACCGGATGATCAAAGCCAAAGGCGTTAAACGTTTTGGCCTGCACACCATGGTGGCTTCAAACGAGTTGGAAAATGAATACTTTGTGGAAACGGCCCGGATGTTGCTGGATTTGGTAGTGGAAATCTCCACTGAGATTGGTATCAACTTTGACTTCATCAACATGGGCGGCGGCATTGGCATCCCCTACCGGCCCACCGAGGCTCCTGTTTCTTACGAAAAGATTGCCGATGGTGTCAGCCAGGTCTACGAAGAAACCATTCACCGGCATAATTTACAGCCCCCCAAAGTGTACCTGGAGTGCGGGCGGGTGATTACCGGGCCTTACGGTTACCTGGTATCCACCGTGCTGCACAAAAAAAATACGTACAAAACTTTTGTTGGTCTGGATGCGAGCATGGCCAATTTGATGCGTCCGGCCCTTTACGGCGCGTATCACCATCTTACGGTTTTGGGCAAAGAAAACTACCCCCCCACGCGCCAGTACGATGTTACCGGCTCGTTGTGCGAGAACAATGATAAGTTTGCCATTGACCGGATGCTGCCGGAAATTGAGATTGGCGACATTGTGGCCATTCACGATACCGGCGCGCACGGGTATTCGATGGGTTTTAACTACAACGGCAAACTCCGTTCCGCCGAACTGCTGCTGCGGGAAAACGGCGAAGTGGTGCAAATCCGCCGGGCCGAAACCCCCGCCGATTATTTTGCTACGCTCGATTTTGGACGGTTTGAAACCTTCAGGGTATGAGCCGTTTACCTGACGAACGACGAATGACGATTGACAAACGAAAAGCCCCAGATATTCATGGCTTTTTCGTTGTTTGTCGTTGCGTATTTGTCAAAAGGGTAAAGTTGGTTTCCCGTGCTCTATGAACCATCCCGATTTTTATAAAACAATTAGCGAGAAAAAATCATGGTGCAACGAAACAAAAACATAGCCAAATTACAGGCGGGCTATCTTTTCCCGGAGATCAGCCGCCGGTGCAGAGCCTTGCTGGAAAAAAATCCCGCCGCCAAAATTATCAGCCTGGGCATCGGCAACACCACTAAACCTTTGACGCCCCACCTGGTTGACGCTTTAAAAAAGGCCGCCCTGGGGCTGGGCACGCCGGAAGGTTACTCAGGCTATGACGACGACGCCAAAGGCCAGGAGTTATTGCAAAACCTTAAAACCAGGCTGGCCGAAAAGTGGTACCACGGCCTGGTTGGCCCCAACGAAGTGTTTATCTCCGACGGGGCCAAGTGCGATTGCGGGCGGCTCCAGGTTTTGTTTGGGGCGGAGGTGTCGGTGGCGGTGCAGGACCCGGCCTACCCGGTTTATGTGGACGGCAGCGTCATCGCCGGGGCCACAGGGTCTTATGACCGGGAGCGGGGTTTGTTCAATAACATCGTTTACATGCGCTGCGCCCCGGAAAACAATTTTTTCCCAAACCTGGCCGGCCTGCCTCCCACGGATTTGATCTATTTTTGCTCGCCCAACAATCCCACGGGCGCGGTGTCAAACAAAACCCAATTGCAGGCGTTGGTTGACTTTGCCCGCCAAAACAAATCCATTATCATCTTCGACGCGGCCTATGCCGCCTTTGTGCGAGACGAGGCTCTACCCAAATCCATTTTTGAGATTGAAGGCAGCCGGGCCGTGGCTATTGAAGTCAACTCTTTCTCCAAACCCATTGGTTTTACCGGCGTGCGGCTTGGCTGGACGGTAGTGCCCCAGGAATTGACTTTTGATGACGGCTCACCCGTGATGAACGATTGGCGCCGGGTGACCAGCACCCTGTTCAATGGCGCCTCCAACCTGGCCCAGTACGGCGGCCTGGCTGCCCTTGATGACGAGGGTATGGCCGAAATGCAACAAACCGTGGGCTATTACATGGAAAATGCCCGGCTCATCAAACAAGCCCTGGCCGAATTGGGGATTACCACTTACGGCGGCGTCAACTCTCCCTATGTTTGGGCTGAATTTCCGGGGAGAAATTCCTGGGAGGTGTTTGCGGAAATGTTGGAAAAGGCCCACGTTGTAACCACGCCGGGCGTTGGTTTTGGCCCGGCCGGGGAGAGTTTTATCCGTTTCAGCGCCTTTGGCCACCGGGAAGATATTATTGAAGCAACCCGAAGATTAAAAGAAAAACTTTAACCTTTGGATACGGAAGGAACCAATGGACCTGACAGACAAAGTTGCGCTTATCACCGGCAGCGCCAAACGGGTGGGCAAAACCCTGGCCCTGGCCCTGGCCGGGCAGGGCTGCCACCTGGTGGTGCATTATGGAAATTCCGCAGAGGTGGCCCAGAAAACCGTGGCCGAAATAAAGGCCCTGGGCCGGCGGGCCTGGGCTGTCTCAGCCGACTTGAACAACGAAGCCGCCGTCAATACCCTGGTCCCCTTTGCCCTGCAACAAGCAGGCCGGTTGGACATTCTGATCAATAACGCCTCCATCTTTCCCCCGGAGGATTTTCTCAGCGCCGACTCCGCTACCTGGGACCGCAATATGATGATCAACCTCAAAGCGCCTTTTTTGCTCAGCCAGGCTTTTGCCCGCGCCCTGCCCAAAGACCGGCCCGGCAAAATCATCAATTTGCTGGATGCCATCGCCCTGCGCCCCCAGAATCATCATTTTTCCTACACTATTAGCAAAGTGGGCCTGGAGGGGTTGACCAAAGCGATGGCCCACGCCCTGGCCAAACACAATATTCAGGTCAACGGCATCGCCCTGGGAGCCATTTTGCCCAATGTCAATGACGACCCGGCCACGTTTGAGCGCCTGGCCAAACGTATTCCCCTGAACCGTACCGGCTCCCCCGAAGAAGTGGTAAAGGCTATGCTCTACTTGCTTAAAGATGGCGACTACGTGACCGGCGAAATCATTTGCGTGGATGGAGGGCGGCATTTGGTGTGAATACCAAGCCCACTGAACCCGAGGCATTCATAGATGGCCCCGATGATGGCGACGAAGCAGAAGAGGAACGTAAACTCAGTCTGGCGGCCAAGTTAATCATTCTGCTGCTGGTACTGGCTATGCTGACCACCTTGGTCTGGCCGCTGCTCAGAACCAGACCTCAACGCCGGCCCACGCCTACACCGACGCCCCTATATTGGCAGGAGGCTAAACAGGCGGCGTATACTTAATCTGTCTGTTTTCTCTTGGACAGCAGGGGCGCAATGGCGGTGGCCATCTGCTTGGTGTAAAACCAAACCACGCCGGGCTTACGGTTGGCATCAAAAACTACGGCCAACAGAAACGCCCCGTTAACGTCGTAAGTGTACACATTATAACCTTCCCCCTCATGAAAGCTGGATTTGAACACCTTCTGATTGCCCAGCAAATTGCCCAACTCTCCGGCCGACATAAAATTGGCCGCAATCAAGGCGCTGATATTGGGGATTGATAAATTTCTGGTATCTCCGACCGCATCCACCAGATAACCATCCGCCCGGAGCAAAACAACGCACCGCGCATTAGCGTTAACTTGTAGGGCCTTCAAATGATCGCGGAGATCCTCGCCCGGTTCGGGCACTTCCGGCAGAGGCATGTCTGGCCTGGTGCGGATAGGCTCTTCAACCATTTGTTTGACAATGCCCCGAATTTTCTGCACGGTAAAAGGTTTGTCCAGGTAGCCGTCAAAACCCAACGACTCCGTAGTGGCTCGCAACCGCTTGGTGCCATACGCCGTCATCAACACCACCGGGGTGGTGGGCGAGATACGGCGCACGGCGCGGGCTAGGTCAACGCCGGTAATTTCTTTCATTACGTAATCGGTGACCACCAGATTAAACGGTTCCGATTTTTCAACTAACTCCAAAGCCTCAACACTGCCCATGGCCGTGACCACCTGATACTCCGGCCCCAACTTTTTGAGGGCGAACTCTAGCATCATCAATATTTCTTTGTCGTCGTCTACAATCAAAACACGTTTGGGCATAAGGTTTCTCGTCCTAGAGTTTACTCAACACGGTTCCACTCTGGCAAATGGCGGATGACTAAAATGACGGCGAGTAAAATAAATAACCACTGCACCTTTGCGGCCAGGGGGATAAAAAGCAGCGAAAGGATGATCGCCACCGGAATGGTGAGGATAACGCAGCGAGGCGAGTATTTTTTCTTAAAAATCACCATATAAAAAAAAGCCCACACCGGAATAGCCAGCGCAATGGTTAGCGGCGACAAAATGAGAATCAACGCCCCGGCCGTGGCCAGGCCCATACCCCCGTGCAAGCGGGTGTAAATTGGCCAGCAGTGCCCGACAACGGCCATTGTTCCGGCCAGCGGCAAAGCCCAAGGATTTCCCTGCGTGGTCAAGTAGGCCACCGCCCAGGCCATAAGTCCTTTTAAGGCGTCAATTACCGTTACCGCAGCGCCGCTCCAAAATCCCATTAACCGCATGGTATTGGTGCCGCCAATATTGCCGCTGCCATGATAGCGAACATCAGGCCCACCCTTCAATTTAGAAAACACCACGCCGGTAGGAAAAGAACCAATTAAATACGCGGCCAGGCCGGCGCTGATAAACTGAAGATAAAGGCTCATCATTTCTTATTTCCAAACTTGCAGGGCGGCGGGTAAGATTTCAAAGTTAAAATGACGTCCGGCAAGGCATAAAATCTCACCATCAACGTGGCCGGGAATGCCCTGCTCCACAAAAACCTCTACGTTGGCGGCGCGAGCTATCGTCACGGCGGGATGGCCCACGTGCGTGCCGTTGAGAGTTTTGGGCAGCAGATTCAACAGGGTCAACCGGGACAGGCCCGGGGCGTAACACAGATCAAACAAACCGTCATCCATGCTGGCGTCGGGCGTCAGGTAAAAACCTCCCCCGGAGCGAGTGCCGTTGCCTACGGTAAAAAGGGTCAGGGGCTGCTGCTGCATTTGGCCGTTGAAGGAAAACCGGGCCTGGTAGGGCCATTGGCCAAAAAGCAGCACTCTAAAAACGCTCCATAGGTACATGGCAAAACCATGCAATCGCCTGGCCTGTTTGGTATCCACGGCCACTTCGGCGTCAAAACCCAGGCCCACCACATTCACAAAGATCCGAGACTGCCCGTCTACGGTCACCCGGCCCACATCAAGCAGGTGTTCCGAACCGTTTTTGATAATGGCGCAAGCTTGGGTCAGGTCAAGGGGAATGTCTAAATAACAGGCCCAATCGTTGCCGGAGCCGCTGGGAATAAGCCCCAGGCTGGCCGACCGACCCTGTTGCGCCGCCAGGAGCAGCCCGTTGGCAATCTCGTTGCAGGTGCCGTCGCCGCCCACCGCCACCACTCGCTCATAACCGGCGGCCACTGCTTGTTGGGCCAGAGTGGTGGCATGGCCGGGGCACTCGGTTTTAACCATATCAAAATCCACTTCCAGTTGTTGTAAAGCCTTGTTTATTTCCGGGAGCAGAGTCAAGGTACGGCCCTGGTCCGAGGTTGGGTTTACAATGAGTCTGGTCTGCATGGTTTGCTGTCTTCCATTATACCACAAAGTTGTGGTTATATAATTGCGACCCTCATAGGCCAATGGTACAATCTGGATTTGGACATTATACTCGCAGGGCGTTTTTTGTGCATTTTAAGTTTCTGGCAAAACATAACCCGTCGCCGATAGCCCCAAACCGCGCTTGGGTTTATCCCAACTTGCTTCTCTTGCTGGTTTATTTTCTCCTGGCCATAGCCTTAACCTGGCCCACCATCACCCACCCCACCACTCACCTGCCCGGCGATGGCGCCGACGACCCGGCCCTGGCCTGGAATTTGTGGTGGGTCAAATACGCTTTGCTTAACGCTCCCCAAAACCCTTTTCAAACTGATTTTATATTTTACCCCATCGGTATCAACCTGGCCTTTTATACCCTCACGGCCCTCAATGCGGTCACTGCGTTGCCGCTCACCTTGAACGGGGGCGTGATCATTGCCAGCAATCTGCACATGCTTTTTACCTTTATGCTTGGCGGATATGGCGCCTTTCTGTTGGTGCGGTATATTCTCTCCACTTTGCCGGCCCCTGACAAAAGACCGCCGGGTGCAGAAAATACCCCAGACGGCAGCCTCCTTTGGTTCAGCGCGGCCATGGCCGGAGGTTTTTATGTTTTTGCCAGCAGTAAACTTTTTTACGTGGCCCTGGGTCAATTCAATATTGCCAGCAGCCATTGGATTCCCTTGGCGGCGTTGTACATTCTGCGTACCGGCCACCATCCCCGCCGGCTGAAAGAGCCGTTTATGGCCGGTCTCTTTTTGACCTTTCAAGCCTGGGCTGAAATGACCTACGCCTCCTTTATGGTGGTGTTCATTGGTCTCTACTGGGTTTATGGCCTGGGCCGCTATGCCCTCCGCAAATGGCGAAATCCCGCCTTTGCTCCTGCCGCGTCTCCCCTGCTGCACCTGCGGGCGGCCCTGGTAATGGGTTTCACCCTGGCCCTGGGGCTCAGCCCCATTTTGGCCCAAATGCTGCCCGACATGCTGGCTGAAGGCGACTTTATGGCCCAAGGGGCCGGTTTTGCCGATGCCTTCAGCGCCGACCTGTTTGGTTTTGTGATACCCACCATGCGCCACCCGTTGTTGGGCCATTTGGTTGCCCAAACGGGAATTCATTACAGCATTGGCCAGCACATTTTCATCGGCTTGGTGCTGTTGGGCCTGCTGCTGGTGAGCCTGGTTACGGGCTATCGCTATGCCCGGATCCGTTTCTGGCTCATTGCCGCTTTTGTTTTTGCCCTGCTGTGTCTTGGCCCGGTTGTCACCATCAAGGGACAAGCCACCAGCCTGCCCGGCCCTTTTGTGGTGCTGCAAAGCCTCCCTTTTTTTAAGGGCAATCGTTACCCCAGCCGCTATAGCGTAATGCTGCTGCTGAGCCTGAGTGTTTTGGCCGGGTTTGCCCTGGTGCAGATTGGGCACTGGCTTGGTGAACGTCATCGTTTGAGCGGAATTTCTTCTATATCCGTAAAGCCCCAAATACGCCATACGCCAGACGTAATATCTTCAAAACAACTTACCGCGTATGTGGTCTTTTTTTTCATTTTCCTCCTCTTCCTCTTTGAACACCTTTCCCTGCCCCTGCCGCAATCCGATATGCGCCTGCCCCCACCCTACCGCCTCATTGCTGCCGAGGCCGAGGATTTTACCGTACTCGACCTTCCTCTGGCCTGGCGCAACGGCTTTCGCGTGACCGGCCCGTTGACCACGCAATTTATGTTCGGCCAATTCTATCAAACCACGCATCAAAAAAGTTTATTGCAGGGCAACACCAGCCGCAACCCCGAATTCAAGTTCCAATACTTCACCAACGCCCCCATCATCAACTCTCTGCTGGCGCTGGAAACCGGCAAATCGTTACCCCCGGCCCGGCAAGCCGCCGACCGGGTTATTGCTGCCCAGGTATTAGACTTTTTTAATATCAAATACATTGTCGTGCGGCCCGATTTTTCCGGCAACCCAGGTGTCACACCCCAGGCCGCCATGCCCTATATTGAAGCTGTTTTCCCGGTCCAAAAAATTCACAATGAAACCAATATCATTGTTTATCGGGTTGAGCATACCAACCAGGAGTCCAGCTTAAGACCTGAACTCCTCATAAAAACCGGCTCTCCCCTGGCCCCCCTCTACTTTGGCGAAGGCTGGGGGCTGCTCAGCCCTGGCCGGCCGCTAACGGCCCAACGCCGGGAGGCTCGCCTGCTGCTGCCCTTAAGGGCCGGGGCACAACAAATTACGCTACACATACGCTTACCTGATGAGACCATCCAGGCCACGCCCCAATCGGTTTCGTTGGCCTTGAACGGCTGGCAATCGCCGCCACAGAGTTTTGGCGCAGCGTGGCAGGAAATAACGTTTGACCTGCCCGCAGGCATCGTCCAACCCGGCCTCAACGACCTTCGCCTGCATTTTGCCGGGGTCACTAAACTGCCTTTCCCCGGCCCCAACACCCCCCCTCTGGATGTGACCGTGCTCAGCGCCGGGCAAGAAGTGGGCAGCTTTGGCCACATTTTTGTCAATGGTCATCAGGTTTCCCCCAACCAACGCGGCTACAACGTGGCCCTGATCCAGGCCAACGGCGACATCCGGGCCGCTCATTTTGACACCCATCTTGACCCGGCTGCTTCGGCCGGCCTGGCCGGTTTTATTGAGGCGGCCCCGCCCCAGGAGATGGTGGTGGCGACGGCGGCAGACGAAGCCAGCGCCAGTTTGAGCCAAGAAGCGGCGGCGGCCCTTCAATCCCTGGGCGCAAGAGGTGACTTACGCGGCTGTTTTCGCTGTAGCCACGCCCTTATCGGCCAAACCGGCCAAACCGGCGGTGCGGCCATTGAGTTGCTGGACCCTCTCCGCCCGGTTGGCCTCACCACGGCCTGGGGTTTGACCGAACCCGCTGTGGCCGCAGTGGTGGATTGGATTCGGGTTGAGGGACGTCAGGAATAGGCTGATATAGATGGCCAGAAAACAGGGTATCAGGTAGCAAGGTAGCAGATAAACAGATAAAAAGTTTGCTACTCTGCTTGCTACCTGTTTCACTGAAAAAAATTCTGGAGCACTATGTTTACAAGCAAAGCCATAGTATAACACACACTCCCAAAATTGACGTAAATCGGCTGACCACATATAGTATGGGCCGGACTTATTTTAAAAGGGAGAGGGTTTACTGCTATGGCTTGGTCTCATAAGATCAATTTATCGCCGTCAGCCGCCACTGGCATGGGTGACCTGCCCCGCAATGTTTGGGTAATCACCATCACCAGCTTCCTCACCGATGTTTCCAGCGAGATGGTGCTCAATCTGGTGCCTCTTTTTCTGGCCAATGTGTTGGGTGTGCGAACCGGCGTTATTGGTTTGATTGAGGGTATCGCAGAGATGGCGGCCAGTTTGCTGAAGGTCTTCTCCGGTTGGTTGAGCGACCGGCTTGGTCAACGCAAGTGGCTGGCTGTGGCCGGTTATGGCCTATCAACCCTGGCCAAACCCTTTTTATATTTTGCCAATACTTGGGGTTGGGTTTTGGGCGTGCGTTTTACCGACCGGGTAGGTAAGGGCATCCGCACCGCTCCCCGCGACGCCCTCATTGCCGACAGTATCACCGAACGCCGCCGGGGCCTGGCCTTTGGTTTGCACCGGGCCGGTGATACGGCCGGCGCTTTTATTGGTTTGTTGATCACCTTGGGTGTTATTTGGGCCTGGCAGGGCAGCAGCCTGACCCTGGCCCGACCGGCTTTTCAAACCGTGGTCTTGTTGAGCATTATTCCAGCCGGGTTGGCCGTATTGGTGCTGGCTGTGGGGGCCAAAGATGTGCTAACCACAAGCGGCGTGGCTCAACGTGTGCCCAGCCTGTCGCTAAAAGGCTTTGCCCTTCCCTTTAAACGATTTCTGGTGGTGATGGTTCTGTTCACCCTGGGCAATTCCTCCGACGCCTTCATCATCCTGCGCGCCCAAGAACGTGGTTTGAATGTGTTAGGCGTAATTGGCATGCTGATTACCTTTAATTTGATCTACGCCCTGATCTCTGGTCCCGCGGGCGCTTTGTCGGACCGCTGGGGCCGGCGGCGGCTTATTGTGACCGGCTGGTTGATTTACGCCTTTATTTACCTGGGCTTTGCCCTGGCCGGAGCAATCTGGCAGGTTTGGTTGCTTTTTGCCCTCTATGGCCTGTACTACGCCATAACCGAAGGGGTGGGCAAAGCTTTGGTGGCCGATCTGGTCCAGCCTGAGCAGCGGGGTACGGCTTACGGGGTGTACAACGCCGCTATCGGGTTGACTGCCTTTCCGGCCAGCTTTATTGCCGGGATATTGTGGCAGGGGTTTGGTGGTTGGTCGGGCTTGGGGCCGGGCGCGCCGTTTCTTTTTGGCGCAATTTTGGCCCTGGCTGCCGTGCTTCTATTAGTTTTGTGGCAGCCGCGACAAGTTGTGGCGGTATAGGCTGCTTTCAACCGAATAGTGCCAAATTATCCTAAACTCCCTAAATTTAAGACTATCCATAGCCGGGCTGATTGGGACCAGGCGCTTCTCTCTTTGCCTGATCCTCACGTTCTGCAAACCTGGACCTGGGGCGACTGCAAAAGTGATTGGGGTTGGACTGCCGAGCGCCTGTTGTGGCTTGAGTTGGACACGCCGGTTGCCGCAGCCCAAATTTTACGCCGACTCATTCCGCACACGCCCTGGAGTTTTCTTTATGCGCCTAAAGGCCCGGCTCTTGATTACGCCAATGACACCCTGACCAACCAAGTTTTGGGCGATTTGGAACGTTACGCCAAACAAACGCGCGCCCTTTTTATCAAAATAGACCCCGACGTGCCACTTCAATACGGCGAGCCGCAAGCCGGTCAACCATTTGAACTTGGGGGGCAAGCTATGCTCGATATGTTGGCTCAACGCGGCTGGCATTTTTCCCCGGAACAGATTCAATTCCGCAATACGGTGATAGTTGACCTGACGCTTGAGCCGGATGACTTGTTGGCTGCGCTGAAAAGCAAGTGGCGCTATAACATTCGGCTGGCCGAACGAAAAGGTGTCGCCATCCGCCAAGGGAACAGCGACGATATATCCACGTTTTACCGGATGTATGCCCACACTGCGGCGCGGGATGGCTTTCTCATCCGGCCCCAAGCTTACTACCGGCAGATATGGCAACGTTTCCTGGCTGCGGGTCAGGCCGAAATGCTCCTGGCTGCGGTGGAGGATGAGGTGGTAGCCGGATTGATTTTATTCATTTTTGGCCAAACAGCCTGGTATATGTACGGCGCGTCTACCGAACAACATCGGCAATTGATGCCTAATCATTTACTGCAATGGGCGGCTATGAGGCGTGCCAAAGAACGTGGCTGCGCCCGTTACGACCTGTGGGGCGCGCCGGATGTTTTTAATAAAGCAGACGGCATGTGGGGAGTCTACCGCTTCAAACAGGGGTTTGGCGGGCAGGTGGTGCAAGGACTGGGCGCTTTTGATTATCCGGCCAACCGCCCTTTGTATTGGGCCTTCACCGTGGTTTTGCCCCGGCTGCGGTCGTTACTGCGGCGGCTCAAAAGGTATTGACGGGTGTCTCACGCAAGAGGCAAAAAACTTGACCTCTTAGAACTCTGAGAGTAAGATAGAGTTTCGCGATTTATCAATGGTGCTCTTTTTTGGGAAGAAAAGAGCCTTAAGTTTGAAGCAAGACCTTGAAGACCTCCCCACCGAAATCGAGGTCTGGGGAAATGGAGATGGATTGTGACCCAATTGGGTGAGTTGCTCAGAACAACCCGCGAGGAGCAGGGTATCACGCTGGCTGAAGCGTCGGAAGCGGTGCGCATCCGGCGGCATTTGTTAGAGGCGCTTGAAGAGAACAATTTTAGCGCATTTCCCTCGCCGGTTATCACCCGCGGCCTCATCCGCAACTACGCTAAGTATCTTAATCTGGACCCCATCGAAGCTTTGACCCTATACGACGGGAACGGCATTGTGCCGGTCAAGGGCCAGCGCCTGACCCCGCACGGCATCGAGTTTATGAGCCTTTCGATGGCGCCCCGGCCTTTTATTACCTGGGATTTGATCATTGGTATTTTACTTTTTGTGGCCGTGCTTGGCGGCGCGGGTTATATTGGTTATAACACCGTTATCCAGCCCCAAATGACGCCTACGCCCACCAAAACCCCGCTCACCACTGCCCTGGATGAAGATGCGGCCCTGTTGCTGCCTACGGTCACTCCTTCGCCCAGCTCTACCCCTACGCCGTTGCCCCCCACCGATACTCCTACGCCCATTGTTTATGGCGGGGTGACGGTGGAGGTAGTTATCAAGCAGCCCTCGTGGATGCAAATTTTGGCCGACGAAGTGAAAGTATTTGAAGGTATTCTCCAGCCCGGCGAAACTCGTAGTTGGACCGGCCAGCGCCGGGTGGCGGTGCGGGCCGGCAATGGCGGCGGCGTAGAAATTTACGTGAATGGCGATTATAAGGGCATTATGGGGGCAGAAGGCCAGGTGGTGGATCAGGTGTGGGAAAAGGTAGATGACCCCGCCCTGTTGACTCCCCAACCTGAGCAGACCGACGAGAATGATATAACCAATGCCCTCCCCCCCACCGAAACGCCCCTCCTTCTTGAAGAACAAACCCCCATCCCTGCCGATGGCGACTCTGCGCCGGTTGAAGGCGAAACACCATTGCCGCTTGAGTCGGCACCGGATAGCCAGCCATAATAGATGTTTAGTAACTGCTCACCTGCATGTTATTTCGAGGCCATAGGCCGAGAAATCCCTATGGCGTGACAATTAAAGAAGTATTCTTTGGCTAAAATTCACCGTTTAATTGTGCTGGTTAAAGTTTTTATAAAAAAAGTAACCTCTTGGGGATTTCGTGCTAAGTTCCTTTGCCTATCGGTCGAAATGACATGCTTCTCAGGCAGCTTCTGAAGCAAAAACGGAGTGATCATGTTTCGGCGGGAGCGGTTATCGGAATCTGGGCCGGGCGGGGCTAAGAATAGCCTACCCCAAAGCGTTGTGGTGGCCGCTGGCAGAAGGTTAGTCAATGGAGTGATTTGATATGACGTACACATATCCTCTCCAACCGTTTTTAGATGAATTAGCGGCGGGCACAGCCACGCCCGGTGGAGGAAGCGCCGCTGCCATTGCCGGCGCTATGGGCGCGGCGCTGGTCAGTATGGTCTGCAACTTGACCATTGGCAAAGAAAAATTTGCCCACATAGAAGCGCAGATGAAAACCATCCTGGCCCGATCAGAAGCCCTGCGAACTGAGTTGACCCAACTCATAAATGATGATATTGAAGCGTTCAATACCGTCATGGCCGCTTTTCGATTGCCCAAAACTACAGATGAACAAAAGGCAGCTCGCCGGGGGGCTATTCAAGCCGCTACCCAAAAGGCCACCCTCCCTCCCCTGGCCACCGCCCGCGCCTGTGCCCAAGTGGTTGAACTGTGCCGGGTAGTGGCAGAAAGGGGTAACCCCAATGCCATCAGCGACGCCGGGGCAGGCGCTGCATGCGCCCAGGCCGGTTTAAAGGCCGCGGCCCTGAACGTGCTTATTAATCTATCTTCAATCAAGGATGAAACATTCATTGCGGCGCGCCAGGCCGAGTTGGACCAAATTTTGGACACATACAACCTGGCTGACCAGGTTTACAAGTCAGTTGAACAAAGTATTCGTGGGGGTTAGATATTGATAGGCGTGGACTTACTCATCCACAGCGCCGCCCAATTGCTCACCTGCGCCAGCCCGGACGGCCCTAAACGGGGCCAGGCCCTGGCCGACGTGGGGCTGATCCCCCAGGGCGCAGTGGCGGTAGCTGCCGGCGAAATTGTGGCCGTTGGTCCCTCGCCTCAACTGCTGGCCGGTTATACCGCCCCGCACGTCATAAACGCCGCCGGTCGGGTCGTCTGCCCCGGTTTTGTTGACCCCCATACGCATGTAGTTTACGCCGGCAACCGGCTGGCCGAGTTTGAACTGCGCCTCAAGGGCGCCGGCTATCTGGAAATTTTGGCTGCCGGAGGCGGCATTGTTAGCACCACCCAGGCCGTGCGGGAAGCATCGGCGGCCCAACTGGTGGCTGAAACCCGCCCGCGCCTGGCCGCGATGTTGGCCTTGGGCACAACCACGGTTGAGATCAAAACCGGCTACGGCCTTGACACCCCCAGCGAACTCAAAATGCTCCGGGCCATCGAAGAATTGGCGCTAACCTTCCCCGCCGATCTCGTTCCTACGTTCCTGGCCGCCCACGCCGTTCCGCCGGAGCACAACGGTGACGCCGGGGCCTATACGGATTTAGTGGTTGAAGAAATGCTGCCCCGGGCCGCGGCCTGGTATCAGAACTCCTGGTTTGGCCAAAACCATCGCCCCTTTTTTAACGACGTTTTTTGCGAAGAAAACGCCTTTAGCCCGGATCAATCCCGGCGGGTGCTGGCGGCGGGGCGGGCGCTGGGAATGTTGCCCAAAATTCATGCCGACGAGTTCACCTCGTTGGGTGGAGTGACGCTGGCGGTGGAATTGCAAGCCGTTTCCGCCGACCATTTAGACGTGACCACCCCGGCGGAAACCGCGCGCCTGGCCCGCTCAAACACTATTGGCGTTGTTCTGCCCGCCGTTAACCTCAACCTGGGCAGCGCTCACTTTGCCGACGGCCGAGCTTTAATTGATGCCGGGGTCGCCCTGGCCCTGGCCACCGACATCAACCCCGGTTCGGCCCCCTGCCCCTCAATGCCCCTGGTGATGGCCCTGGCCTGCCGCTACCAAAAATTGCTGCCCGCCGAGGCCCTGAACGCCGCCACCATCAACGCCGCCCACGCCATTGGCCTGGGCCACCGGCTGGGTTCAATTGAGGTGGGCAAACAGGCCGACTTGTTGCTGGTGAACGCTCCTGATTATCGTTGCCTGGCTTATCAGTTTGGGGGAAACTTGGTGCAGCGGGTGATCAAACGCGGGCGATTGGTGATATAACTTAACTCTCGTATTCAATCTCCCACCCATCCTGCACCAGCCGGTTGGCGGCTTTGATCAACTCGCCGTTGGCGATGAGCCGCCGTACGGCTTCGATGTAGGGGTACATCACCGCGTCCTTTTCCAGAAAGGGCACATGCTGGCGGATGAGGTCGTAAGCCGGTTGCGTGCCCCGCCCCAAACGCGCCTGTTGGCCTAATGTTTGTTTTCTAAAATCAATTCCCTGCGCCGCGGCCAGCAGTTCCAGGGCCAAAATATACTCCACATTTTGCACAATTTGGCGGGTTTGCAAAGCGGCGGTACAGCCCATGCTCACGTGGTCTTCCACGTTGGCCGAGGTGGGAATGGTATCGGCGCTGGCGGGGTGGGCTAATACTTTGTTTTCGGCGGCCAGGGCAGCGGCGGTGTATTGGGTAATCATAAAGCCGGAGTTGAGGCCGCCGTTCAGAGTCAGAAAGGGCGGCAAAACGTGGGCATTGCTGGCTTCATCCGTCAGCCGCATCAGGCGGCGCTCGGAGATGTTGCCCATTTCGGCCATGGCCAGGCTCAGATAATCCATGGCAATGGCCACCGGCTCGCCGTGAAAATTGCCGCCGGAAAGCACGGCGCTCTCGCCCGTGTGCTCGTTTACAAAGATCAGCGGGTTATCCGTGACCGAATTCAGTTCAATTTCGATGACCCAGCGGGCGTAGGCAATGGCGTCGCGCACCGCGCCGTGAACCTGGGGGATGCAGCGCAGGGTATAGGCGTCCTGCACATTGTGCGGGTCGTGATGGCGGGTGAAGTCGCTATCCTGTAGAAGTTCGCGCAGGTAAGCCGCGCAGTTAAGCTGGCGGGGGTAGGGCCGCAATTGTTGGATGCGGTCGTCAAAAGCCAGGTCTGTGCCGTGCAGCGCCTCCAAGCTGAGACATCCGGCCAGGTCCGACACCCGGCTCAACAGGCGGGCGTGGTAAACTATCAGCGCGCCCAGGGCGCACATCACGGCCGTGCCGTTGGTCAGGGCCAAGCCTTCTTTGGCGGCCAGGGTAACGGGCGACAGCCCGGCCTGTTGTAGCGCTTCGTTTCCCGGCAAAATCCGGCCCTGATAATCGGCCTCGCCTAAACCCAGTAAGACCAGGCTCATGTGGGCCAGCGGGGCCAGGTCGCCGCTGGCGCCCAGCGAGCCTTTTTGGGGGATCAGGGGATGGACGCCCGCGTTGAGCAGGTCGAGCAAATGCTGGAGAGTTTCCGGGCGGATCCCGGAATATCCTCGCGCCAGGGTGTTGGCCCGGATGAGCATAATGGCTCGCGTGGTGGGCAGGTCAAACGGCTCGCCTACGCCCACGGCGTGACTCATAATGATATTGCGTTGAAGTTGTTCAACCTGATCCGGCGAAATAAGGCGATCTTTGAACGCGCCAAAGCCGGTGGTGATGCCGTAAGCCACTTCACCCCGGGCCAAAAGCTGGGCTACGGCCTGCGCGGCGCGCCATACATTTTTTTGAGCAGCTTGGCTTAAAACAACTTCCGGGTGTCCTGGCTGCCCGTGCGCTACGGCCAGCACTTGTTCAATGGTCAGGCTTTCGCCGTTAAGAATGATCGTATCCATCTTTTTTAAACCGGCAGCATGGGAATTTTTATACCCTGCTGCCGGGCAAACGTTATGGCTTCGGGATAACCGGCATCGGCGTGGCGGGCGACGCCCAGACCCGGATCGGTGGTTAGCACCCGTTCTAACCGGCGGGCGGCGGCAGCGGTGCCGTCGGCCACAATCACCTGCCCGGCGTGGATGCTGTAGCCAATGCCCACGCCCCCGCCGTGGTGGAGGCTGACCCAGGTAGCGCCGCCCACGGCATTGAGCAGGGCGTTGAGCAGGGGCCAATCGGCGATGGCGTCGGAGCCGTCGCGCATGCCTTCGGTTTCGCGGTTGGGGCTGGCCACAGAGCCACTGTCAAGGTGGTCGCGGCCAATGACAATAGGGGCGCTGACCCGGCCCGAAGCGACCAGTTCATTGAATTTAAGGCCGGCCTTGGCCCGTTCGCCATAACCCAGCCAGCAAATTCGGGCGGGCAATCCTTGAAATTCAACTTTCTCTTGAGCCAAACGAATCCAGCGGGCCAGGTGTTCGTCGGCGGGGAAAAGTTCCAGGATGGCCTGGTCGGTAGTGTAGATGTCTTGCGGGTCGCCGGAAAGCGCCACCCAGCGGAAGGGGCCTTTGCCCAGGCAAAAGAGGGGCCGGATGTAAGCGGGCACAAAGCCCGGGTAGGCAAAAGCGTTTTGAAGGCCGTGGTCATAGGCGCGCTGGCGCAGGTTGTTGCCGTAGTCAAACACCACGCTGCCTTTAGCCTGCCAGTCAAGCAGGGTCTGCACGTGGCGGGTCATCGAATCGAACACCTGGCGTTGGTATGCGGCGGGATTGTTTTCGCGTAGTAAGTTCGCTTCAGCCAAAGACAAACCAGCGGGAATGTAACCGTATAGGGGGTCGTGGGCCGAGGTTTGGTCGGTAACCACGTCGGGCGTTACGCCGCGCTCGTAGAGTTGGGGTAGGGCTTCGGCGGCGTTGGCAATCAAGCCCACCGACTTGGGCTGCTGTTGGGCCAGCGCCTCTTCCACCCAGGTCATGGCTTCTTCAAGGTTGTCGGTGATAGCGTCTATCTGGCGCAAGGCGAGACGCCGTTCGGCCCGCCGGCGATCAACTTCCACAATCAAACCAACGCCTTGGTTCATGGTGATGGCCAGGGGTTGGGCGCCGCCCATCTCGCCCAGGCCGGAGGTGACCACAAGTTTTCCCTTAAGGCTGTCCCAGCCCTGCTGGCGGGCCAGGGACCCGAGCGTTTCGTACGTTCCCTGTAAAATGCCCTGGGTGCCAATGTAAATCCAACTACCGGCGGTCATTTGCCCGTACATGATCAGCCCGGCTGCTTCCCATTTATCAAAATTCTCTTGGGTAGCCCAGGCCGGAACGATGTTTGAGTTAGCAATCAAAACACGCGGCGCGTCGGGGTGGGTGGTAAATATGGCCACCGGCTTGCCGGATTGCACCAGCAATGTTTCGTCCGGCTCCAGCTGGCGCAGCGCCGCCAGAATCGCGTCGAAGCTGGCCCAATTGCGGGCCGCTTTGCCGCGACCGCCGTATACGATTAGCTGGTCGGGGTCGCCCGCTACCTGGGGGTCCAGGTTGTTTTGCAGCATGCGGTAGGGGGCTTCAATGAGCCAGTTTTTGCAGGTCAATTGGGGGCCACGTGGGGCTTTAATTGTACGAGCCATATTGCCTCCGGGGGAATTGTGAATTGCGAATTGTCAATTGTGAATTATTAATGATTGTAGCCTGATGTCCACCGAATTGCTAACCGTCTGAATGGCTAACTGGTGCTGTTATCATGCATGATTGGTGGGGTGGGCTGAGTTTGTAATATCGCCTAACTTTAGGCTAACGCTTCTTCACAGACATCTTTAAAACCACAGGCCAGGCATTTGTTGGGTTGGTGGTGGTTGCGTTTTACGGTTTCGGCCAGCCGGGCCTGGCGGATGGCGGCCATGGTGTCTAATAACTCCCGGCGCAATTCCTGGGTAAAGTCAACTTCATAAAGCGCATCGGCGTATTTGAGCAGGCCGTGGGGCGGAGTGCGGCCGGTGGTTTCTTCAACCAGAAGACAGTAAGCGGCCAATTGCAGAAGATGTCCCAGGTAGGGAATATTGGGAGCGTGGCCGGATTTTACCTCAACCGGAATAATGGCCTGCGGCGTTTCAACCAGGTAGTCCGGTTTGCCGGTTAGGTGATGGGTGGGGGAGTAGAGGGGGTTGTTATTGGGCCGCCAATTTTCATGGGTATCGGCGTAGATGAGCCGGCCGGCAGGCAGGCCGCTTTCCCGGCGCAGGGCGTTGGCGCGGTTGAGGAGTAAATATCCCGTCACCATCAAAACGAGGGCCAGAACAAATAGCCAGAACATTTTAAAACATTGAAAAGACAACGGTTAAAATCAACAAAAAACTACCGCCGCCAAGCAAAGCCAGGCCCACATAATGCCAGCGTAAGGCTGCCCGAATCTGGCGGGCATGGCGGCTATGAAACTGCACCCCCCGGGCCTGGTCCGACGGGTCGGCGGGGCGCATGTTTTTGACCGAGCCTAACCACCAGGCCCGGTGGCAGAAGTCATACTGGGTCAACTCGCTGGCCCGGATCAGGGCCAAATTCTTCTTCATCGTCATTGGGTAAGATCAATTCTTCATCAAGCAGGGTTGAAACGCCGATGCGTTTTTCAAATTCTTTCAGGGCGGATTTCATAGCTTCTTGACGCACGGCGGTGGTGACATCGCCGCGCGTGCGTTCCAAAACGCCGCGCACCATATCGGTGCTGCGTTTCAGGCCGCCGGTAATGGCGCCGGGAAAATCAACGGTCACTAACATGCTGTAGATGTCGTCCATGTGACTGAGAACTTTTTCGGCTTGTTGCACATCGCCCCGGCGCAGGGCGTCCAGGGCAAAACGGCGCAGTTCGCCGGCGGCTTCGGCCAGCCCGTTGAGATAGGCGGCATATTCTACCTGAAGTTCTTCCGGCGTAGGGAGGGGTTTGTTCAAGATGATGGCCTGAGTAAGGTGGGCTTCGGCCAGTTCTTTGAGGGCGTCTTGCGTATAGCCGGCGCAATGAATGTCGTTATAACCCTGGGCTTCGTTGAGCATTTGCGCCGCCACCTCCCGCGCCCTGGCAAGCAGGTCCCCGGTTTGTTCCGCATCGCCCCGGTGAGTGGCCCGGATGGCGTTGGCGCAATGCCGGATAAGCTCGCGCGAGCGGGTCAGGGTGCGGTCGCGCACGGCGTTTTTGATTTCAAAGGCCTGGTTGATGTTATCAATGATGGTTTGTAATTCCGACAAGGATGGCTCCTTAAATAATGGTGAATGGTGAATTATTAATTGTGAACGACGAACGGCTATTTTTGGATTGTTGGCCGGTTGTTGTTATTAATGGGTTTTTGGATTAGGGAGACATAAAACCTCGCTCGCGGTCTATCATGATGTTCTGATGGGGGGTTTTGATTTCGCCGTATTTCTCTTCAAATTTTTGCAGGTTCTCGGCCAGGGCGCGGTGCAGGAGTTTGGCGTTCATGGGCGTGAGCACAATCCGGGTGTGGACTTTGGCGGTGGGGGTATTGGGCATGATGCGGGCAAAATCTACCACCAACTCAGAGGGGGTGTGGCTGATGAGGGCAAAATTGGCGTAGGTTGGTTCCAGGTCTGCGGGCAGTTCGATATTGATCCGCATGGGTTGGGGGCCGCTTGGTTGGGTCATCGCTAAAGCTCCTTTATCCGGCATAAAAAAAGCCGCTCTTATTTTAGAACGGCTGCATGCTGCCTCATTGTGGCATGATTGTCAAACTAGAAGGGAATTTCTTCTTCGGCGATGTCCGGCCCGCCCTCGGCCATACCCGGGGCGTCGTCAAAGCTGCCGCCGGCAACATCACCCCGCCCGCTCAAAAATTTAACGTCAAAGGCAGTCATTTCATAGCTGGCCCGGGGACTGCCATTCTGATCGGTCCAGATACGGGGCCCCCCGGTGGCGGGGTCGGGGCGCAGGCGACCTTCCACTAAAACTCTGCTGCCTTTTTGCAGATATTGGTTATCAACTTCAGCTCTTTTGCCCCACGATGACACTCTGAACCAGATTGTTTCTTCCTGCTGCTGGCCGTCGCCACCGGTCCACTTGCGGTTGGTGGCCACGCTATAGTTGCATACGGCCTGGCCGGAAGGAGTGTAGCGTAGTTCGGGGTCGCCCCCCAGGTTACCCACTATTGTTAATTTTTGATACATTTTTCCTTGTCCTTTGCCCTTTCTATAAATAGTGGAGAATATTTGTTCTGTACCGCCTGCCCGCATTTTAACTTAAGAGTTGAACTTTGTCAAAAAATCATCTTAAATATGGTTTTACCGCTTGCCCAGCACCAAAATTGCCGCCGGATCAAGCCACACCGTCAACGTTTGGCCGGGCGGCAACGGCAATTCGGCCAGGGGCAGTTCAAAAGTGAGGTGTTGGCCGGAGACAGCCAGGGTCACTTGATAAAAACGACCCCGGAACAGGGCGGCGATACATTCCCCCTTGAGCAAAATGCCCCTGTTGGGGGTTAAAGAAGCTGCTTCGGGGCGGATGAGCAGGGTCACTTTTTGGCCGGCGTCACAATCTGCGGCGGCTACCGGCCAAACGCCCAGGGCGGTTTCAACCCTTTCATGGCTCAAACAGGTGGCTTCAAGTAGGTTGGGGAAACCCAGAAATCCGGCCACAAAGGGGGTGGCCGGTTGGCGATAAAGTTGCTCCGGACTGGCCTCTTGTTCCAGGCGGCCTTGATTCATCACAATGACCCGGTCGGCGACGGCAAAAGCTTCGGCATGGTCGTGAGTCACGTAGATGGCGGCCAACTCCACCTGTTTGAGGATTTGGCGTATTTCCAGCATCAACCGCTCGCGCAGGGCGCGGTCCAGCGAGCCGAGCGGTTCGTCCAGCATCAGCAAGCGGGGGCTGGGGGCCAGGCTGCGGGCCAGGGCCACTCGTTGCCGCTCGCCGCCGGAGAGGCTGTTGACGTCGCGTTCTTCAAAGCCGCTCAAGCCCACCAGGGCCAGCATTTGTTCAACCCTGGCTGCGGCCTCGGTTTCCTTTTTGTTTTGTAAGCCAAAGGCCACATTTTGCCCCACGTTTTTGTGGGGAAAAAGGGCAAACTCTTGAAACATCAAACCAAAGTTGCGTTTGTGGGGCGGCACGCCGGCCAAATCCTGGCCGTCAAACAAAATACTGCCCTCATCCGGCGTTTCCAGCCCGGCAATCAAACGCAGCAGGGTGGTTTTGCCGCAGCCGGATGGGCCAAGCAGGCAGAGGATTTGGCCCCGGTTGAGGGAAAAAGAAACCCCGGCCACCGCGGCCGTTTCCCGATCAAAAGATTTTTTTAGTTGGTTGACGCCAAGAATATCCCGCTTCACTTTTTTTCTTCTCGTTCTTCCTCCACCGATATTTTCACCGTTCTATGCAAACTGGTGCCATCCGGCAGCCGGATGGCCAGCCGGTATTTTTCGTCTTTTTTGGGGCATACTTTTTTTTCGCCGGAGGGGGTTACGCTTTCTTCGTTCAGGGTCACTGCGGCGGCTCCGGTCACCTGCCACTTTAATTTGGTGCAGTCACCTTTTTCAACGGTGCTGTCTTCGGCCTTAAAGGAAATGCTGTATTGGCGCGGGGCGGGGGTGGGGCTGATGGTGGTAGTAGGCGTGGCGGTGGGAATTGGGATGATGGTGACCGGGACAGGCGTAGCCGTAGGTTTGGGGGGCAGGGTGGGTAATTTAAGGATGATGGTGGGCGTGGCAGGGCGGAGCGGGCGAGGCGTGGCGGTGGGCACGCGAGTGTTGGTAGGAGTTGGTTCGGCCGGGGTAGGGGTCAACAAACCGGCTGTGGGCAGAAAATTGGCAAAGGTAGGCGTAGGGGGGGGAGAGGGCGGCAGCAGAACGGGTGTTGGCGAAGGAAACATGCGTTCAAAGGGAAAGAAGACCAGGACAAGCATGGCCATAAAAACCAGCACAACAAAGCCGGCTAAAACGCCGATGGTGAGGGCTTGGGAACGGGTCATAGTTTTCTCCCTTGAGCAGCGATTCTACTCTAAAATGGAGGAATGACCAAAAAGTGCCGCTATTACTGCCACCAATCTTTGCGCGAACGAGGGTCCATAAATCGGCCTGCATCCCGGATGGCCACGCCGATTTCTGGGCCGCGGGCGCGGCCCAGGGCTTGCCCGGCGCGCAGGGCCGGGAGATGGAGTCGCCCGGCGGCATTCATTTGTTCGTAGAGGGTCAATAGGTTGGGGTCAACACAAAGCCCTTCCAGGTGGAGGGTATAGCCGGACACCACGTTGTCTTCGCCGGTGTATTTGAGGGTAAGGCGTTCCGAGTCGGCGTACAGCACCAGGGCGGCGTAACCCTGGCCGATATTGTAGCCGGAGGGGGGGAGGTGAATTGTCTCAGCCGGGGTCGCGTTCAATCCGGCCAGCGTCACTTCATAATCGGTAATGGGGTTGCCTCTGGCATTGGCGTGCCAATCCCAGTGGTTTACCTGATAGGTTTGGTTGAAAACCCCGGCGCGTTTATCGGCGAAGAGGCCGGCCAATTGGGGGGCTTGCGAATCGGCGCTCCCATCCAGGTCAATCAAACGCAGACGGGCAGTGGTGACTGCGTAGCTGCGCAGGGCCAAATTCAGGTCGGCGTGTTCGGCGGCGGGACGGTCGGTGGGCGAACCAACAATGGCCAGCGTGCCGTAATTTTCCCCTGGAATGGGTTCGCACGGCTCAATTTTTCCGGTTGGGGCAGAAGAGGGGGTAGGCGGGTTAAGAGGCGTTAGGGCGATACTGCTCCAGCGCGTTTGATTGGCGGTGACAAAAGCGGATTTTGAAGCAGGGTGAAAGTTGGGATGCTCCGCCAAAACGATGTGCTCTCCAACCGGCAAATGGTCAAACAGATAAATGCCCCTGCTGTCGGTTTGAACCGTCTGCCCGCCGGTGGAGACCACTACCCCGGCCACGGGTTTGCCGGAGTGGGCATTGGTAATCAAGCCAATGAGCTTGCCGGTTTGGGGAGCAGGGGTCTGGGTTTGAGTGGGGGTAGGGGTAGAGGTGGGTGACGGGGTGGCGGTAGCGGTTGAGGTGGCGGTGGGGGTATTAAGCGGGATGAGGGTCAGACTGTTCCAACGAGTTTGGTTGGGGCCAACATAAACAGATTTGCTGATTGGCTTAAAACTGGGATGCTCCACCGAAACACTCTGTGTTCCCACAGGCAAGTCATTGAGTAGATAAACGCCGCTGCTATTGGTGCGGGCCACCTGTCCGGCTATGGTGATGGCCACCCCGGCCAGCCGGTCCCCGGTTTGGGCGTTGGTGATGAGGCCAATGATGTTGCCGGTTTGCGGCGCAGGTGTGGGCAAGTTTGTGGCCGGGGGAATGGCGGTAGTGGTAGCCGTGGGGCGAGGGGGGAAGGTAGCCGTTGGTGTAGTTGTGGGAGTATCAAGCGGAGTGAGGGCAATGCTGTGCCAGCGCAATTGTTGAGAAACCACGTACGCCAATTGGACCACGGGGTAAAAGCCGGGATGATTGATGGTTATCGCCACTTCTCCGGCGGGCAGCCCTTCAAATAGATAAATGCCGCTACCATCCGTTTGACCTGTTTGCCCGGCTACCGTAACATCAACGCCGATGAGAGGTTGCCCGGTTCTGGCATTGGTAATGAGGCCGGTCAGCGTACCCGGGGCCGGGATAGAAGTGGTCGTTGGCGTGGCGGTGGCCGAGGGGGTATTGGTGGCGGTGGGGGTGAAGGTGGGCGTAGGGGTGCCGGTATCGGTGGGCGTAGGGGTGGCTGTTTCGGTGGGCGTGGGGGTGAGGGTGGGTGTGGGCGTGTTGAGCGGAGTGGGGGTAGGAAGCGGCAGCATGCTAAAACTATTCCAGCGGACCATATCGGCAACAACCAGGCCGGCCCTGGCGGTAGGGTGGTATTGCGGGTGTTGAGCCGAGACCATCTGCTGGCCGGGGGACAGGCCATCCAAACGATAGATGCCGCCCCCATTACTCAGCACCATTTGCCCTGCGGCGGAAACAACCACGCCGCCGAGCTGTTGGCCGGTTTGAGCATCGGTGATGAGGCCGGTGAGAGAGCCGGTGTTGGGGCCGGGCAGCGGGGTTGGGGGTAAAGGGGTGGGGGTAGGGGTAGATGTGTTTTCTGATGTAGGGGTGGGGGTGGAGGTTGGCGTGGGCGTGATGGTCGGCGTGCGAGTGGCCGTGGGGTCAATCCCCGGCAGCATGGCAATGCTGTTCCATACCAACTGGTCGTCAAGCACAATCCGCGGTTTTTCGGTGGTCAAATAGCCGGGGAAACGGGCGATCACTACTTGCAGACCGTCGGTGACGCGGTCAAAACGATAATAGCCGGCCTGATCTGTCTGGGTGGTCTGGTTGTCTACCGAAACCTGGACACCGGCCAACCGGGCGCCGGTTTGGGCGTCGGTGATAATACCGATGAGGGAACCGTGGCCGGGCGTGGGGGTGGGAGTGGGGGTGAGGGTGGGCGTGGGCGTGGGCAAAACGGGCGTAGGGGGGAGAGCCTGACCGTAACGCAGGGCGCGGGTTAAATCAAGATAGTAGTTGCCGTAGGTGACGCTGGGTTCAATCTGGCTGTTTTCCGGCCACTCGTTAAAACTGGTGATAATCAGCATATCGGGTTCAGTGGCCATGGCTGCCTGCCACGATTCAATGTAAAACTGGCCGGTGCCTCGCTCGCGGAAGTTTTTGTCTTCACGGCCCAAGTGTCTTTCGTCAAAGCCGGGCATGGTGGTCGCCACCCAGTAGCGATCAACCTTAAAAAACCAATCATACCAGCGCACCAGGTCGCGCCAGTGCATCAGGGTTTCGGCGATATCTTCGGCCCAGGAGATATTGTAAAGGTGATGCCCGTCAAAGTAAGCCTGATAGCCCAGATCGGTGCCATCGGCAATCCAGAGGGTGGTGTGGTTGGGGTCAACCTCGGCGCGGATGCTTTCCCACTCGGCAACGGTAAAGCGTTCCTGTTTCCAGAAAAAAATAACGGGTTTGTTGTTGAAACGAAAATAGGCGGGGTGTTGGGCGTGGGTATCAAGCAGGTACTTGAGCGCGGCCACCACATCGGCCCGGGTGGCAAAAAAAGGGCTGAGCGTTTCAAAATCAACGGCGGCCCTAAAGCCGCACAATTGAGCTTCGGCCAGCAGCAGGCGAAAATTGGGTTCCGTTTGATTCTGAGCCACTTGCGGGCCGTACCACGACATCACCAGGCCGTTGACTCCGGCCTCTTGCGCCTGGCGAACGTGGCGGGCGATGACGGCGGGATCGCTGCTGCGGTACGGCTCCAGGGGCATATCAGGCGTTAAGCCCGACGTCCATGTTTGCGCATCGTACCAGCCATAGTAAAAAGCCAGCAGGGGGGGGTGTTCCGGGGTGGCCGATGAAGCTTGATGCGAGTGGGTTGACCATTGAAGGAGTAAGGCAACCAGCAGCAGCACCGGCAGCCATAGCCAGCGTAGAAAGTTTAACTTCATGGTATTCTTTGGTCAGAAGTGGTCAAGGTACAAACCCCGGGCTGATCATAACCCGTTGTTATCATAACTCCATCATGCCGCAGAGAGAAACAAAAGTCAATGGGAAATGAGGGCAAGGACTGAAGTCCTACCCTGGAAACCCTGGCGGTTTTACGGGTGGTTCTGCGGATTAAACATCAAGTGTCGTCGGCGTGACTTTGACTCTGGGGATGAGTTTTTTCCCACTCGGTAAGCTGGCCAAAAAGCTCTGTGTAAGGGGATGGCGGCTCCGGTTGGTCTGGCCCGAACGAATAGACCGGCAGGTTGAGCGGTTTGGTTTTGGTTTTTAGCGACCACCATCCGGCTACGGCCAGACCCAGCACGATGATAGCGGAGCATAATAGTATGGTCTCCCCGCCGGTATCCGGGCTGAAGCCGGTGACAGGTAATTGCGAGAGAGGGGTTGGCTCTGCCGCAGGAGAAGATGACGACGGCTCGACTGTGGCGGTGGGCAGTGGGGTTGGCACAGCGGTTGAAGTGGGGTCGGGCGCAGCCGGTCTGGTTGATAAGGCGGCGGGAGTTGGTGATTCTGCCAAAGGCTGAGAGATAATAACGCTCTGCCCTGAAGTTGAACTCTGAATAGAATCTTCAAGCTCAAGTTCAAGCAGTTGGGGGGTGTATTGCTCGTTATGCCTGAATATCACCCGGATAGGAGAGGACTGATCGGCATTGAGGGGCGACGTGACTGCTTTTAACAACACCTTGACCGTGGTGTTGCCCCCCCCCGGCAAGTTTCCCAGGCCAAGCTGGAGTTGATGCGGGGAATAATCTACGGTAACGTTTTGGTTGGCCTCAACCGCCGGGGAAACTCTGATGGGGCCTGGTGTTTCAATGTCAATGATACCGCCGGTAATAGGGTCGGCAGCGCGGTTGGTAACTTGAACCGTTAAAATGTTTTGCTCCAGATAGCCGGAGAGTAATAGCGGCATGGGCGGTTCATCGCCCCAATAAAAACCCAGGTCAACCTGTAAATCAGCCTCATGATATAACCAAATTGGCCAATTAAAAACAACCGGGTGCGCTCCCGGCGGCAGCCGTAGATTTACCACACCATTGCCGACACCCAGATTGCCGATCCGGTAATAGCCATTACTATCACTCACCGTTTCTACTTGCCAACCTTCACCCTGGATGACTATGGTGACGCCCCCTTCGTAAGCAGCGGTGGAGTAGTTATAGACAAAGCCTGAAACCGCGGCCCCGTCAGGAATAGGCGTGGCCTGATCATCTTTACCCCCCTCGCCGCCGCCGCTGCTACCACCACCACTCCCGCCGCCGCCACCACCACCACCATTGCCAATGTTGGTAGGGGTAGCTAATACGGGGCCTTGGGCCTGGGAGCCGGTGGGAACGGCCAGAATCATCAGAGCCAGGCTCATCAGAGCCGCAATAGGCAGTAATAACCGGATTTGTCGCCGGAGTGGCATTTTGTTTTGAGCCGTCATTTGAGGAGCCATCTCTTTATTTTATTGGTACTTATGTCTACATTTTATCCATTTTTAACGTTTATGTCCAGTTGGTGTCACTACTACGTTTGCTGACGCCCCACTGCGTTAAGGCGTTAAGGTCGGCGTCGGCAGCGGCCCGGACGGGGCCGGACTGGTTTGGGCCTCCGCGTCACCACCCGGGCCGGTGATGGTGATGTTATTCACGTCGTAGGTATTGTTGGCCTCGTTGGATTCAACTACCACGTTGAACGGATCAGCCCAGGCCGTAAAAATATGTGTGCCGGGAGAAGTAGTGCAATCTCCGGTCAAAACATAACTCTGGCCGGCCCCAAACCAAGACCCCTGCACGCCCCAATTACAGATATAGTTTGCAAAGTTGCCATCTGCATACACCGCCACGTGGAAGTTGTTGCCAAAAGCTACCGGAACGGCAGACTGATTGGTAACAGTTACCTCTACGGCCGCATTGCCGCCGCCGGTGGGCGTCACCGTCATGCCGGAGACTATCAGGTCGGGCGCAGGAACGCCGGTTTTGACGATCAGGGGCAGGTAGATGCCGCCGCCAACAGCGGGCACGTTGATGGTAATTGTGTAAGTATCGTCGCTGGGGGTGGCGTTGCCGGCGCGGTCGTAGGCAACAACCGTCCAGGTATAATCATCATCTGCCAGATTGGCGGGTGGAGTAAACACCGGGGTATTGGTGACGTAAATGGTGGGAATGCCGCCGCTGTTGGTGATGATCAAGGTGTAAGTGACCGGCCCGGACAGGATATCTATTGACGAGTTCCAACTGAACATCGGCCGCGCCGTGGTGGTAATGACCGCGCCGTTGGGGGGTGAAATCAAGGAGAAAGCGGTGGGCGGGGTGAGGTCCACCGTTACCTGCCAGGTATCGGTGTAACCCAGGGTGCGGCTGTAGGCGTCTATGGCCTGCATGGTCCAGGTGTATACGCCCTCGCCGGGCAACGCCGGGGTATGGGTAGTGGCCGGGGCCAGCACGTCGTAATAGAGAACGCCGCTCACGTTGAGGGTATACGTGACCGTATCGGCGGAGGGCGACCAGACAAAGGGCACGTTGACGGTGTTGAGGTAGCTCAGGTTGGGCGGACTGATCAGGGTGGGGCGCTCCGGCGGCCCGTAATCAATCAAGGCTGTGTCGCTGGCGGTCACAAAAATGCCTGTGCCGGGCACAAGGCCGGTCACTACCGCGGTATTGATCACGTCCACCGTACTGGTCAAGGTAACGTTGCATTCGTAGCTTGTGCTAAGCCCGGGGCCTAAAGCGAGCACGTTATCGCAAGCAGGGGCCACCACGTCGGTGACGGTAATGGGCGAGAGGGCCACGTCGCCGGTGTTGGTCACGTAAATGGTGAAGGTGACGGGTTGGCCGCTATACCCCACCTGGCTGTCGGGCGTTTTGGCAATGTCCAGGCCCGGGTTGATGGCGATAACCTGGGCCGTATCGTCATCGGTCACCACCCCGCCAATGAACATCGGCGCGCCGGTGACTATCACGGTATTGGTCAAAGTGCCCGGAACCCCGTTGAGCTGGCAACTGTAAGTATTCGGCGCGTTCGGGGGCAAGGTGGCAATATCCTGGTTACAGCCGGACGCCAGCGGGTCTCTGATCGTCACTCCGGTCAGGGTGATGTCGCCGGTATTGGTGATGGTGATGGTGAAGTTGGCCGTGCCGCCGGTGACAACCTGCTGGCTGTCGGGCGTTTTGCTGATTTGAAGGGAGGGGCTGACCACGTTCACCACGGCTATGTCGGTGCCGGTCACGGTATCGCCCACAAAGGGCACGGCAGTGATCACTACGGTATTGGTGAAATCAGCGGTAACGCCGCCTGCGGCGCACGTATAATCCCACACCCCGCCGGTGACGGGCAAGATGCTGTTGTAGATGGTCATACAAGCGGGCACGGCAATATCCGTTACCGTGATGGGCGCTTGCAGGGCTATATCGCCGGTATTGCTGAAACGGATGGTGAAGGTGACCGTATCTCCATAGCGCGCAAATTGGTTGTCCGGGGTTTTGCTGATGGTGATGTCCGGCTCCACCACATTCACAGAGGCGTTGGCCGTGTCGGTTACGGTACCGCCGCCGATGGTGGGCGTGCCGGTGGCCACCACCGTGTTGGTAAAGTCGGCGGTTAAGGAGAGGTTGCAGGTATAGCTGAAGGGTTGGCCGGGGACCAGAGTGGTGGTTCTATCGCACAGGCCGCCGGCAATGGCGGTATCGGAAACCGCCACGGTCAGGGTGATGTCGCCGGTATTGGTGACGCTAATGGTGAAGGTAACCGGATCGCCGCTTTGAACATCTTGGTTGGTGGGCAGTTTGCTGATTTCAATGTCCGGGCCAATCACTTCCACGTAGGCCGTATCTGTTTGGCTCACCGTGCTGCTTAGCGGCGACAGGCCGCCTGCTACGGCGGTATTGGTGAAGTCCACTGTAGCCTGGGGCAAAACGCAACTGTAGGGAATGATGGCTTGGCCCGCCAACAAACTGCCCAGGTTGCGGTTACAATCGGGCACAAGCGGATCGCTGACCGTCACTGGGTTCAGGGTCACGTCGCCGGTATTGGTCACGTAAATGGTGAAGGTCACCGGGTCGTTGTAGATCACGGTCTGGGTGTCGGGTGTTTTGGCAATCTGGAGAGACGGGCTGATCACTGTTACCAGGGCGCTGGCCGTTTCGGTGACCATACTACCGCCAACTGTGGCCGTGCCGGTGGCCGCGATGGTATTGGTGAAGGAGGCCGTCACGTTGGCCACGGAGCAGGTATAGGTGTCGGTCAGGCCGGGGGATAGGCTGGCGGTGTGGTCACAGGCAGGATAGTTTGTATCAGAAATAGCCACGGTCAGGGTAAGGTCGCCGGTGTTGGTAATGTAAATGGTGAAGGTGACGGCATCATTGTATTGCACCATCTGGCTGCCTGGCAGTTTGGCCAACTCAAGATCAGGCAGCAGCACGTCTACGTAAGCCGTATCTTCATCGCCGATATCGGGGCCGGCGGGTGGAGTGGCCGTAACCACGGCCGTGTTGGTCAAATCAACTGTGGCCGTAATTGCGCAAGTGCCAACGTTATAGGCTCCGCCGGGCAGGCTACCGATGAACCTGTTACAGGCCGGCGCTTGCGGGTCGGTGACGATCACGTTGGTCAGGGGCGCTGTGCCGGTGTTGGTGACAATAATGGTAAAGGTGACCGGCGTGTTAAAAGCGGCGGTTTGGGTGTACGGCAATTTGGCAATTTGAATGGCGGGCGTAATCACGGTTACGTAGGCCGAGGCGCTATGGGTGACCACTGCGCCGCCAATCTCCGGCGTGCCGGTGGCGGTGGCGATGTTGGTGAAGTCGGCGGTAACGCCGGGTTCCGCGCAGGTGTAAAAGTCGCTGTCGCCGGGGGCTAGGGGGCCTAAAGCGCTGCCGTCACAATTAGCCACCCGCGGGTCGCCCACGGTGACGGTGGTCAGGGTGATGTCGCCGGTATTGGTCACGATGATAGTGAAGTCGGCCTGAAGTCCGCTTTGCATCGCCTGGGTGAGGGGCAGTTTGCTTATCTCGATGTCGGGCGTAACCACCGTGACAACGGCTATGGCCGTGTCCGTGGCCACCAGGCCGCCAATCTCGGGCGTGCCGGTGGCGATGGCCGTGTTGGTGAAGGTGGAGGTGGCGTTAGTGAAAACGCAAGTGTAACTTCGACTTTCGCCCAGGCCAACGTTATTGAACACTTGGCCGTCGCAATCCGGCGCTAACGGGTCGGCGATGGTGACGGTAGTGAGCGTGATGCTGCCGGTATTGGTGAGGTAAAGGGTAAAGGTCGCCGCGCCGCCGGAGCGGATAAATTGATTGGCCGGCGTTTTGAGCAGGCTCACGTCGGCCAGCGGCGCAATAAGCGTGACCGGCGCGGTATGGGTAATAACGGTTGAGGTCAGGCTATAAGTGGCTGTGACAGCCCGGTTGTAATAAGTGCCTACGGTCAGGGCTGTGGTAGCCGTAAAAGAGAGCGTGGCCGCGCCGTCGGCACTCCAGGTACGGCCCGGCACCACCACGTTGGTAAAGTAAGTGGTGGGGATGAAACCTGACGGCAGCAGATCGGTGAAGGCTACGGTGGCAATGCCGTTGCCGCTGTTAGTGAGAACGACGGTATAGGTTACTACCTGGCCAACGGCGGTGGTGGTGGGGTCAACCGTTTTGTGCAGGCTGATGACGTTGGTTGAGGTGACGGCCGTGGTCAGCGCGCCCGACGCCGTTCCGGCCATATTTCCGGCCGTAACCATGTAGGTATTGGTCAAAATAGTTTGCGCCGCCAGCGGGCTGGTGACGCGCACCGAGGCCGTCACCTGGAGCGAGTCGCCCGGCCAGAGGGCATTGTTTAACTGCCAGCGCAGCAAATTGCCGGTATAGGTGTACGTGCCTGTGGCCGGCGACTCAAAGCCCATAGATTGGTAAACCACGTTAGCGGGCAGCGTATCACTGATCACCATATTTAAGGCCGGGCCGGGAGCTGTGGCCTGGTTGGTGATGGTGATGGTGTAGGTGAGGTAGCCGCCGGCCTGCGCCGGGTTGTTACTGGCGCGTTTGGTGGCGATGAGCATGGCCGGGGCGCTCACCGTAACCGTGACCGGCGCGCCGATTGCCGGATTTGGCGCGCCGCCGCCGTTAATTTGGTAAACGTTATTGACAATGGCGGTATTGTCGGTGAGGGAGCGGGTAACGGTGACCACGTAAGTAAATGAAATGGCGCCGCCGTTGCTGATGACCACCGTATCCGTCACCCACTGCACGGCAGGGGTGGTGGTTACGGGCGAGCCGGTGGCGGCAACAAAGTGGGTGTACGTGGGCAATTGGTCGGTGACGGTGTAGTAACCACTGGAGTCCAGATCGCCGTTGTTGCTGATGGTAAGGGTGTAGGTCAGGTACGCGCCGGGCTGAACCGGGCCGGGGGGATTGACCGTTTTGCCGATTTGCCATTGGGGGCTGCTAACGTTGATTTGGTCCGTTACGCCGGCGCTAACGTTGTTGGAAGCGGCCGTAATTACGGTCAGCCAGCTTTGGCCTTCGGCCCCGGCCGGGACGGTGTAAGTGACGATGACCGGGCGGCTTTCGCCGGGGCTTAGGGAAATAGGGTAGGGGGGCGTTTGGGCAAAGGCAATAGCCCAGGGCCGGTTGGTGGTGTAGGTAATGGTGAACACGTCGGAGAACTCGCCGGTGTTTTGCAGGGTGTGGCTGATGACCACGGTGGAAGGGGCCACCGTAAAGGTGACCACGTTGGGTGTGAAGAGCACGCCGGGTATTTGAAGGCGTTCATCCGCGCCAATGTCGAACATGCCCGGGCCGGGCAAGGGGCGGGGGTCGGAGTCGTAGTCAATGTTCAGGGTGGTGGCCGGGTTGCCTTGATCAATGGCAGGGGAACCTGATTGCAGATGCAGGTCCGGTAAGGCGGCCAACGGGTCAATAAATTGGGGGTTATCAGAGAAGTCGTGAGCGCCTTTTGTAGCTCCCTGAACATCATTGGTTTGGTTGAGGTAGTAGAGGTTGTAATCCAGGTTTGTAGTAGCAAAACCGGCATAAATTGCTCCTCCGCTGGGCGCCGTATTGGTGGCAAAAATGGTGTTGGTGACCAATAACAAATCGCCATCTATATGTATGCCACCGCCGGAAACAGTTGCCTGATTGTTATAGAAAGTGTTATTTTCCAGAATGATTGTGCCGTTAGTATTATAAATTGCGCCGCCTTGGGCTGTCGCTGTGTTGCCGTGCAACATGCAGTTTTGCAATAGTAAGTCACCAACAAAGTTGAATAGGCTACCACCTCTCGTAGCCGAGCCATTAGCTAGGCGAATGGCACTAAGCCTCAAGTTAGCTCCTTCATTGTAGATGTTGCCGCCGGCGTCTTCGCTGCTAGGCCCGCCGCCCAGTCCCGTGGCATCCCCGTTGCGAATGGTCAGCCGGTCAATGGTAATTGGGCCGGTTGTGGCCAGATAGAGGCCGCGCCCCAATCCCTGCGGGTCAATGATGGTTGTATAGGAGATGTGGTTGGGCGCTTGATCCCAGTCATCGGCGTTGTAGCCGCCGCGTAACGTGACCGATTTATCCAGGTAAACGGCCTGGGTAATCACGCCGCCGGCGGTGGCGGTGAAAACATTGGTATACACGCCGCTGCTGATCCAAATCTCGTCGCCGGGCGCGGCCTGGTTGGCCGCTTGCTGCCCGGTGGCGCACGCGCCATATACCAGGTCGGTGCAGTTGTTATTTTCGTCGGAGCCGTTGGCGGCTACATACCGCACGCCGGTGGTGCCGGTGATGGAGGTATGGTCGGCCACGGCATCGTCAACGTTGGGATCGGCCAGCCGATAGGCAACCACGTCTACAATGTCAAGCAGCCCTTTGGCCGGCCAATCCAAAAGCGTTACGCTCACTGTAATGGTGGTGCTCTGATTTGGCCCCAGTTGAAGGGTGGGCGGAGTAACGGTGGGGTTGCTGTAGTCCGGGCTGAGGCTGATGCCAAAGGTATCGGTAACATTGCCCAGGTTGGTGACCACATGGGTGTAAGTAACGGTTTGGCCGGGGGCTGCCGTGCCGGACCGTGACGGCGCAATTTCCACTCCATGAAAGGTGTTAACTGTAGTGGCGTCTACGGCTGTGTCAATGCCGCCGGTCCGGGCCGACGTGGCCTGCAAGACCGAAGTGTTGACCAGGCCGCCGGTTGCGCTGCACGGCACCTCAATCTGGAAGGTGAATTCAAAGGATTGGCCCTCGTCCAAGCTGACGATCAGGGGGTCAATGGGCAGAATGTGATTGTTCCAGGGGGGCGAGTTACTCTGGAGGGTGATGGTGTAGGTGTCTCCCATATTGCCCAGGTTGCTCAACGTGTGAGTGGTGGTAAAAACTTCACAGGGGTCTGCGGTGAAACTACGGTTGGGTTCAAGCGTGAAGGCAATGCGTTGGGGCACTTCATCCCAGCCAATGTCGTAGCCGTTAATTTGAGGGCGCGGTTCACTATCAACGTCAAAGGCAAAGGGGGCGGTAATGGGCGCGCCGGCGTCAATGAGCGGTGATGCTTCGCTGAGCCTTGAATTTGGCAGGCTGAGGTATAAGGGGTTGAGGGATAGGCTGTTGGTTCCGGTGAAAACGTTGCTGTCGGCGGTGCTGGTATTGGTGATGGCCGTATTGCGGTACCAATTGCTATAATCCACATCGGCCGGACCGGCAGTCTGGTAAAGCCCGCCGCCTTCGTTATCAGCCGTGTTCCAGTCAAAAATGCTGTTGCGAATAAAGGTGCTCGCGCTGGCGTTATAAATACCGCCGCCCCGGTCTCCGGCCTGATTTTGCAGCAGGTTGGTGTGCCAGATGTCGGGGCTGCCGCCGGCTATGTAGATACCGCCGCCGTTATCTGTGGCGATATTGTCCCAATAGATAATATTTTGCTGCACCGGGCTGCCGGACGCGTTGTAGAAGCCGCCGCCGTGTTGGGCAGCACTCCAAAAAACAGCCGTATTATACATGACAAAGTTAGAAGCAACGTTGTACAACGCGCCGCCCAGATCAGCCTGGCAGTAATAAACGCGGACGGCCCCATAAAACTCGGGCGTGCCGTTGGCAATGTGAATGCAGCCGCCGGCATCCTGCCCGCCTGAGCCGCCGCCCAAGCCGCCGGCGTCGCCCCGCACAAAGTCAAAGCTATTGAAGTCCGGATTGCCGCCGTCAAAATACAACACCCGTCCCCGGTTGAGCGCGTTCAAAATTGTAGGAGTGCCGTTGGGGTCACGGGGAACACTAAAATCCGGCTGCCAGCCGCCCTGTATGGTCAAGGTTTTGGTGACATAAAGATTTTGGTCGCTTCCTCCCGTATTATTGACCCCGTAGCAGACCCCGGCAATGTCTACGGTGTCTCCCGCCGAACTGAGATTGACCACCTGTTGTGGGCTGCCAAAAATCCCCGGCACCAGGGGATTGGAACTGCGGGCGTAACAACCGCCCAATTCGTAGGCGCCCATGTC
The DNA here is from genome assembly GCA_016931895.1 of Anaerolineae bacterium. Classification (NCBI taxonomy): domain Bacteria; kingdom Bacillati; phylum Chloroflexota; class Anaerolineae; species Anaerolineae bacterium. The sequence goes on along the minus strand of JAFGDY010000227.1, from coordinate 8,511 downwards.
AATGTATTGGTGGGTGGGCCGGATGGCGCCGATAAAGTCTTCATCTACCAGGGTGGTCGCCGGGTCGCCGGCGTCTACGGCCGGGGAGATGGGGCTATCATCGGTTGGGTCGGCCGGGTTGGTTAGCTGGAAGTTAAGGCTCATTTCATCCACAAAAAGCGGGTCAACCGAAATGTTGCCGTTTACGCCGGTAGGGTCGGCCATGCCGCCGTAGTTATCGCCGGCAATACTACGGGACACATCGTTGTATTGCAAAGACGGCGCGCCCCCGGCCACGTATACGCCGCCCCCGCTGCCCGCGCCGCCATTGGCCCGGTTCCGATCTACAATTAAGTTACGCAGGTCTGGCGCTCCGGCGGCCACGTATATGCCGCCACCCTGATCGTTAGCAATATTATTGTAGATGGTATTATTCAGCACGGTTGCGCCACTGGGGCTGGCCAGGTAGAAGCCCCCGCCGTCGGCGCCGGCGGTGTTGTGGCGCACAATGTTGTTCCAGATATTGGGCAGGCCGGCGGCTATATAAAGGCCCGCGCCGTCAATGGCAGTATTGTTATAAAACTGATTGATTTCCAGGGTGGGCGCGCCCCCGGCATTGTATAAGCCGCCGCCATTGGTAGCTGTATTGCTGAAAACCACCAGGCGATCTAATTGAGCATTATGCATACTGTATATGCCGCCGCCGTTGGTGGCGGTGTTGCTGTAAATGTTCAATTGTGAAAGGGTAGCGTTGCTGTTGTTGTAAACACCGCCGCCGTCGCCCCCTAGGCCGCCTGCGTCTCCGTTGCGTAGATTCAGGTCTCTAATTCCCGGGGCTACGGTCAGGCCGCCGTCAACGTACAACGCTCGGCCCTGGCCCAGGGGGTCCAGCGTGGTGGGGTAGAGCGCCGGGTTTCGGGCGGCAAAGAGGGGCGAGGTGCTCCAGCCTCCCTGGATGGTCAAGGTTTTGGTAACATAAAGGGTCTGGCGGAAGCCGCCCCTGGTGTTAACGCCGTAGCAGGTGCCGGCAATGTCTACCACGTCGGCATCGGATGTGGCCGCGTCAACCACAATTTGAGGATTGCCGACAATGGTTCTGCCGTTGGGCAAAACCACTCCGCCGTTGAGGCGGGCAAAACAACTACTGATCTCGTCGGCGCCCATGTCAAAACCCTGGTTGCTGGGCCGGAAATCGTCTTCAAAATCTATGTCCAGGGTGGTGGCCGGGTCGCCGGTATCGGCCGCCGGGGAGTTGATACCCAGCAGGTGAAAATTTTCAATAACCGCGTTGACAAAAAGCGGGTCTGCCGAGATATTTCCGTTTGAACCGGTCTGGTCGGTGATGCCGCTGTAGTTGGTGGCTTGGCCGTAAAAGTCGCTGTAGACTACGCCGGCCGAGCCGCCGGCCACGCGCAGGCCCACATTGCCGTTGTTGATTACCAGGGTATTGCTGATTGTCGGCGCGCCTGCGGCAATGTAGAGGCCATCGCCGTTGGAGGCGGCCTGGTTGCCATAAAAGGTGTTATGTTGCAGCAGCGGGCTGCCGGCCGCATTGTAAAAGCCGCCGCCAAAACTGTTGGCCGTATTACTATAAACAAGATTATTCTGGAGGGTCACAGTGGCCGGATTAGCGTTATAAACAGCCGCGCCCTGGTTGGCAAAATTGTTCTTGATGGCGTTGGCCGAGAGCAGCGATGGGCCATTGGCCAGGTAAACAGCGCCGCCAGTGGTCGCGGTGTTAGAATGAAGGGTGTTGTTGGCCAGGGTGTGGCTGCCATTGGCCAGGTAAACAGCGCCGCCGTTGGTCGCGGTGTTAGAGTAGATGGTGTTATTGGCCAGGGTTTGATCGCCACTGGCCAGGTAAACGGCGCCGCCGTTGGTTGTTTGGTTATTATGCAGCAAACTGTCTACTAAATTCAGAACGCCGCCGGCGTTGTACAACGCGCCGCCGCTGCCGGCCAGCGCCGTATTGCTGTAAAAATTATTGTGGCGAAGGGTCAAATCTCCATTGTAATGATAAAGGGCGCCGCCGGCCGCCGGGCCGCCGCCTAAAGTGGCGTTGCCGTTGATAATGTTAAAGTTTTCAATGGTTACGGTAGCGTTTGTGACCAGCAGGGGCCGGCCCAAGGTTACGGCATCCAGGGTGGCGTAGTTGTTGGGGTTGTAGCTTTGCAATTGCCGCAAAACCGGATTCCACGTCCAACCACCCTGCAAGGTGATGTTTTTGGTCACATGCACGGTTTGGGTGAAGGTGGTAGCGCCGAGGGTGAGCGGGTGCACTCCCTGGCAGATGCCGGCTACGCGGACGGTGTCGGGGATTGAGGCGGAGGCCACATCTACGGCGCGCTGCACGTTGCCGTATATTACGGTTGGGTTGCTGGCCAAACTGGCGTAACAACCGGCCAGTTCGTCGGCGCCTATATCAAAACCCTGGTTGCTGGGACGGGGGTCTAGATCAATGTCTTCCATCAGGGATACGGTGGGGTCGGCCACGTCAATGGCCGGCGAGCCGCCCTGCAAGTGGAAGTCGGCAGCGCCAGGGTTGGCAAACTGCGGGTTGCCGGTGATGTTGTTTGCGCCGGCTGCGCCAACCAGTTCAGGAGCGCTATTATTCCAGGTGTCGTTATAATTGAATGAAGCCACGCCGGCGTTGTACAACGCTCCGCCGTCACCGGCGCTGTTTTGGGCAAAGATATTGCTGCGCACGTCCAGGCCGGTGGTGCTGCTGTTGGCATTGTAAACGGCTCCGCCCCGGCCGCCGCCGTTGGCCTGGTTGCGGTAAAAGGTGTTATGCAACACAGTGGCGCTGATGGCCGTATTGAACAGGCCGCCGCCATTGCCGCCGGATACGGTATTGGTATAAACAAAGTTATTGAACAAGGCTAACGCCCCGCTGCTGTTGTAAATACCGCCGCCGCCGGTGGCCGCCAGGTTGTTGTAAATCCGGTTGCGCTCAATTGTGGGCGCGCCGCTGCTGTTGAAAAAGCCGCCGCCCTGGGTGGCCGCCGTATTGTTATAGATCTGGTTGTTTTGCAACGCGGCGTTGCCGCCGTTATTGAACACGCCGCCGCCTTGCCCAGCGTCATTATTGTAAATCTGGTTATTGCGGAGGGTAGCATTGCTATTGAGCAAGTACACTCCGCCGCCGCTGTTTGGCCCGCCGGCTACCGCGGCGTTACCGTTAACGGCGTGGAAGTTTTCTACGGCGGCAGTGGCGCCGCTAATCAACATAGTCCGCCCCAGGCCGCGCGCGTCGAGAATGGTGGGATAAATCAGGGGATTAAGGGCGCTAAAACTGTAATTCCAGCCGCCCTGGAGGGTGATGTTCTTTACAATGTGTACCGTCTGGCTATATGTCTGCCCTCCCCCAAGGTCAAAGGGATGCACGCCTCGGCACGTGCCATGCACCAAAATAGTTTGGCCGGGCGAACTGGCCTCAACGGCCGTTTGGATCACCTGGTAAATGGTCACTCTATCTATGGTGGCCCGGCAGCCCACCAACTCATCCGCGCCTATATCGGGGCCTTGGTCCGCCGGGCGGTCATCGTCGTCAATATCTTTGGTAAGGGTTGAGGCCGGGTTGCCCCGGTCAATCACCAACGAATCGGGGTGCAGGTGAAAGTTGGCAGCGACAACATTCTCAAAGTAGGGGTCTATAGATAGGCTATTTGGGCCGGCGCTCAACCCCACATGGTTTCCGCCGCTGTTTTGGTAAACGTTGTTATAATCATTGTTCACGGTTCCCGCGCTGCGCTGAATACCGCTGCCGGTATGGCTAAAAACAATGGTGCTGGTGATGGCCGTGGTTCCGCCGTTGAGCCAGATGCCGCCGGCGCCGCTGCCGGCCGCATTGTTGTAAAGGGAATTGTGCTCAACGGTGGCCTGGCCGCCGCTGATGTAGAGCGCGCCGGCGCCGCTGCCGGCGGTGTTGCTGTAAACAAAGTTATTTTGCAGGAGCAATAGATTTCCGGCGCTGGCCACCGCCCCGCCTCGCTGCCCGGCGGCATTGTTATAGATTCTGCTTTTGGTGAGAACAAGAGTGGCAGCCAGATTATGGTGGTATAAACCGCCGCCGTTGCCGGTGGCCTGGTTGCCGTGAACCTGGTTATCGCGCACGTATAGGATACCGGCGTGGTTGTATAACCCTCCCCCATTGGTGTCGGCCTGGTTGCTGTGGATTTCACTATTAAGTAAGGTGAGGGTTCCGGCGTTATTGTAGATACCGCCGCCGTTGGTGGCCTGGTTATTGCGGATAATGTTATAGCGCAGCATCGGCGACGCAGCGCCTTCAACATAAACGCCGCCGCCGCCGCCAATACGTTGGCCGCCGCTGAAAGTGAAGTTTTCAATCAGCGGCCGAACACTGCTGCTGTTGCCAATTTGCATCACCCGGCCCTGGCCTCCGGCGTTGATAATAGTGAGAGCCGGGTTCAGGGTTTGGTGACTAAAAGCGTTGTTCCACCCCCCTGTCATGGTAATGGTTTTTAACACCGACAGGTCATATTCGTTATAAGTACCGCTGGCCACATAAACGGTGCTGCCCACGCCTACAACCTGTTCCAAAGCCCGTTTGACCGTTAGACAGGGACGGTTTCGATCGCGGCAGTTGTTGACATTATCCGTAGCCTGGGAATGACTGCTGCTGGCGTACCGGTTGCCGTAAATGGCGTTGGCAGTAGTGGTGTCGGTTACCCCGGCCGATACGCCTGGATAGGTGTTGGAATTGGCCGTTAATTGAAAACGTTCCGTTAAACCGGCCTCGGCCCAGAGGGGCACCGTTACCACTACCATCACCTGGATTGTTTGGCCAGGGCCAAGCGTGACCACGGTTGAAGGCGTCACCAAACTGCCCCACGGTGGGATGCGGTCGCTGACCGGGTTGAGGGTAAAGGTGTCCGTCATCGGGCCGGTGTTGGTCATGCGGTGGGTGTAAGTGATGATGGCCCCGGCGTCAATGTTTTCGGTGTAGTTGGGGGTGAGTTCTACCCCGGGATTGGCGATGATGTCGGCGGCTGTGTCAAATATAGCGCCGTTGCTTTGGGAGGTGGCAGTGATGATAGTGCGGTTGTAGATGCTGGCGGGAATGGGAGCGGTGGGCGTAACAACCATCTCAAAGGATAGGGGAATGCCGGTGGTCAAAACCACCGGCGAACTCAAACCGACCAAGCTTACCGGCCAGCCATCCGTGTTGTGAACGGTAATGATAAAAGTATCGGCATACGAAGGGGTAAAGCCGGTGTTGGTGATGGTGTGGGCAAAGGTGATGGGGTTGTTGGCAATCGAACCGGTATCGGTGACAACGTACGGGCTGTTGATAGACTCGCTGATATCTACGGCGGTATAGAAGAGACTCTCATCCGCCCCAATATCGGCGCGACTGCCCTGGGGGCGCGGGTCATTCTCAAAGTCAATGCTCACCGGCGAAGCGGGTTCGGCTTTATCAACAACCTGCGATCTGGTGAAGTCCAGGTGAAAATCGTTATGGGCCGGATTGGCCAATCCCGGCGGCACAGACAGATCGTTGGGGCCGGCCGGGGTGAGGGGGTTGCCGTAGTTATTGGGGGTATTGCCGTAAAGGTTATTGTAATCCGAGGTAATGCCGCCGAGGGCGGCGCTTTCAATGCCGTTGCCGGCATTGCTGACGACCAGGGTGTTGCGCAGGGTGACCACTGCCCCGGTATTGGCGTAAACGCCTCCACCGCCGCTGCCGGCGGTGTTGCTGTAAATGGTATTGTGTTGCAAAAGGTTGTTGCCGCTGCCGCTGTTATAAACGCCGCCGCCGTAACCGTCTGCTTGATTGCGATAAATAACGTTATTGCGCAGGATGGCGCTGCCGCTGGCGCCCAAGTATACTCCCGCGCCGTTGCCGCCGCCGCCGGTGGCTCGCCCGCCGGTAAGGTACAGGTTTTCAATGGTCACGTTGCCGTTGCCGGTAACGTAAACAACGCGCCCGGTATTGTTGGCGTTTAAGGTGGTGCGGTAGTTGGGTTCAAGCCAATTGGTAACGGTGTAACCGCCCTGCAAGGTTAGCCCCTTGTTGATGGAAACGGATTGGGTGAGCACGCACTCCCCGGCCACCTGCACCGTGCCGCCCGCCGCGGCGTTGTTTACGGCGGTTTGCACATTGGTGTAAACCTGCCCGCCGACAATGCGAGCGTAACAAGGACTGCCCAGGATGGTGTACTCGTCGGCCCCGCGGTCAAAGCCGCTGCCAAAGGGACAGCCTTCGCCTTGAAAATCTATTTCTGCGGTGGAGTCCGTACCGGAATTGATGGCCGGTGAGCCGGGGGACAACTCTAAATTGTAACTTTGCGGAGCAATAAAGAGGGGGTCGGAGATGCGGTTATTAGTGCCAATGGTGGTGGGATCAATGGTGAGGCTGATATTGCCGAGATGATCCGGATAATTATTAAAAAAATCATTGTAGATCAAACTTATACTAGTATTACTGAAGATGCCGCCGCCTCTTGTTCCCGCGGTGTTACTGATGATAAGATTGTTGGTCATCGGCACTGTCACATTAGCGGCCAGAAGACCCCCGCCGTATGTGGCGGCGGCATTATCATATATCGTATTATTTTCAAGTTTTACGTTACCGCCAATAATTTGTATTCCACCGCCGTTTACGTTGCAAGAGTTGGTATAAATAAGGTTGCTTTTTAGGGTAACATTGCCGTTAAGGATGTATATCCCCCCGCCAACAGTGCTGACACGATTGCTAAAAACTTTGTTGGCTTCAACCGTCACACTACCCGAACGAACAGCGAGTCCGCCTCCATTGGAGGCTGTATTTGAAAAAATCTGGTTTCCGCGCAGAATCAAAATAGCGGCATTGCTGGCTTCTCCATTGGCAATGCCGCCGCCGTCCCCCCCGCCGTTATTACCGTAGATTTTATTGTTTTCTAGCGTTAAAGTGCCCAGTTGATTGTAAATGCCTGCCCCTGGCCCCGTACTGCCGCCGGTCAGGTGAAAGCCGGTTACGTGCGCCACAACGCTGCTGTTATTAATATGGATGACTCTGCCTGAACTGGGCCTAATAGTAGTCTGGTTAGTTTCAGGATCGGCCGCCAACCAATCTGTGCTGCTAAAGCCGCCCTTTAACGTTAAACTGCGATTGATTGAGAGCGATTCGATATAAGTGCCGGTTGCCGCCCGGATTTCGTCATCGTTGTTTGCTTGATTGATAGCTTGTTGAATGGTAGCGCACGGGTTATGAGCCAGGGTGCATGTATTGGCGCCACCTTGGTCATCGCCCAGGGGGGGCGGGGCAACATAGCGTATTTTGCCGATCGCCTGTAATGGGGAAGGTGAGCCTAATAAAGCCAGGAATGTACCTGAAAGCATACACAGCGCCAATAAAAAAACCAACCCAAAATGTACCAAACAAGGCATAAAAGTTTTGGATTGGTTTTGTTTCTTAGTGTTAAACTGACTCCAAGTGGCATCAGAGGTGGGTATTATAGAACTTGGTTCTTGCATGAAAATCCCTCAAGTTTTTATCTCAGTTATTGCAAGAGCCTGTCACTAGACAGTGTCGAATTAACATAAAATCCCCATAAGGGGATGGGTTAAGGATGAGCAAATTTTGGGTAAAATCCCTTTTGCCTTACACTAAAAGAAGGGTTTTACCCAAAATCTGCACTCCTGCCGGCAGAGCCGTTACCAATTCATTAAACTTTAATAACTGCCTGTTATGCTACCTTGAGAACCGGCAGACACCGTGAAATTTCCACCACTGGGGGCGGGATCAACCACAACTAAGCAGTTTGTCTGCGCTGAACAACTGGCTTGCCCTGATCCACCTCCATCTATTTGGACGGTAACTGTTGCTGCTTCAGCTACTTGTACCGTCACATGTAACTGATACGGTCCTACTCCCGCTCCGCCTATATCTACGGGGGCAGCGCTGATAATGGAAATAGTGCCGCACGTCCCCGGCTTCAGCACATTGGCTACTCTACAAAAAGCCTGATTAATAGCCGGGCCTAACTGCAACAAAATAGCAATTACCACAATGGCAACCAGCACCAGGATAAGGGCATATTCTACCAGCCCCTGGCCTTCTTCACGTTTAAAAAATTGATTGAACATCATCATGTCAATTGGGGGAGTACCATCAGAGCGAGGCACCTGATGGCAATCCCTCCCTCCTTTCTGTGGGGGTTTGAAATATATGATAACTTGACCGATAAATCAAAGCACAAGAACTAACCTATTATAGCATAAAATAGTTTGAATTTGGTTGGAAATGTTAACAAATTTACATTTAATTTGCCAAAGTATCCTAGGGTAATTGTCCTATATCCGGTCACAAACACGTCAAATGAAAAAAATGCAGGCGTTAAGCCTATTTTCTCCCACTACAAAGTCTACACCATCAAAAAAAAGATATGGCCTGTTGCCGGCGATGAGAAAAGTTTAAGAAGATTAAGAAGCCCAAAATTTGTAAGCGTAAAGGGCTGGGGACATACCGTAGGGGGAAAAGGGACAAAATAGCTTCGTAAAAAGGTAAAAAACAGGCTTGTGGCATGC
>JAFGDY010000226.1 GCA_016931895.1 Anaerolineae bacterium | reverse complement strand
TCATCAGGAAAAGAAGCCTGCCCTTAAGCTTACTCCTGAACAATTAGCTCTTTTCCCTGACTTCATTTAGTTATCCCGAACTCAGGTCTTTAACAAATTTTTATATTCCATAGTTGTGTCTCCTTATCCTAATTATCCTCACCAATAAAGATCAATGATTTTTCAAGACAATGGGCAGGTAAACATCCCCCCCAGGCGCGGCGGGGAGCACAAACTCGTCTGCGCCGATGTCGGGGGAAGAATCTCGCGCCTCGCCGTCAATGTCAGCCGTCACGCCCGCATCCACCCCGGCGTCAATAGCCGGAGAGTCGGTTTGCAGGTGATATGTTCCGTCCAACAGCGGGGCCTGCCCCGTAATGGGATTGGTGTTGGTAATCGTGCCCGCTCCGCTGGTGTCGCTGCCGTTGGCGTAAAACAAGGTATTGAAAAGCCGGACCGTGCTGGTGGGCGCCACGATGATCCCGTAAGTGTGGCTGTAAATCAGGTTGTTGGTCAGCACCAGGCTCACGTAGGATTCGTTGACGTGGATCGCGCTGCGGCCATCGCCGGAACCCTGGTTGTTGGCAGCAAAGGTGTTGTGCAAAAGCGTGCCGGTGACCGGCTGGGAGGCACCGGTGTCAAAGGCCAGGCCGCCGCCTCGGGATGAGGCAACGTTTCCAGCCACGATATTGTTGGTCATCGTAAAGCTGGTATCACCTATGATATAGAAACCTCCACCCCGGACTGCAGAATTGAACAACACCCGGTTCCCGCTAAGAAGCAAGTCATGGGAATCATAGACCCAGAGACCACCGCCTCTCCCGCTTGCCCCTGCTGAGTTATCCTCGATCGTGTTGCCTTCGACGCGCAATCTGTTCACCCCCTCAGTGCTTATGCCACCGCCAAAGCCGGTGACACTACCGAGTAGGTCGGCGATGTTGTGTCGAACGACGTTGTTGTTAAGCACTGCTCCGTCGCTGAATTCAACGTGGATACCGGCCCCCACGCCAGGATTGAAACCCAATCCCGCCAGAGCCACGTTGTACTCAACCCGATTCCCATCCACCATAGCCCCGTCGCACCCGCCGAGAAAGATACCACCGCCCCATGCCCAATAACTGTTGGTGATAACCCCGGTATTACTGAGAACTACGTTGTTGACCACCTGTACTCCAGGTGAACCATTCACGTAGATACCACCGCCCTCTCCACCAGAGGATGTGTTGGCGACGTTTGAGATCACCTGGTTAGCCGAGATAACGGCGCTGCCGGGTGAATCGTGCACGTAGATACCGCCGCCAGCCCCAAAGCTACTGGTGCTGGTATAGGCAATGTTGTTGCTGATGATGTTGCCGGCAATGATGGGGGTAGCATCATCGCTATAGATACCGCCGCCCAGGCCATTGTTAATAAGGGCGTTGGAGGCGTTGCCGCCCGTAATCCACAGCCCCTCGACGGTGGGCGAGATATTGCCGCTGCTGCCGTCAATGTAGAGGCCCCGCCCGTTCCCCTGGGCGTCCACCACCGTGGGTTGGGTCAGGGGGAAGGATTGTTGGAAACCGTTGTCGTAGCCTCCACGGATGGTGACCGTTTTGCTGATGTAGACCACCTGCCTCGCCTTGCCCTGGAGGTGATAGGTTCCCTGCTCCACCCAAATCTCGTCGCCGTCGTTAGCGGCATCTACGGCGGCCTGGATGGTCGTGAGACAGCGAAAGGCGCTAATCTGGCATGTGGAGAGGCCACACGAACCCGAGGGGGCCACACAACGGATAATGGGATCGGCAATGGCCGGCGTTGGCCCGCGCAGCAAAAACAGCAGGGCCATCGTCGCGGCCAGGGCTATTACCCAAATCAACAATAGTTTCAATAAGTTTTTGTGTTTCATTTTGTTCCTCCTGGCTTTTCTAAGGATTCGTAAAAGAATAACTTCCCTCAGTTGCTCTGAACGGAGCGTAGCGGAGTGAAGAATCCCCGCCGACTCGGTGGAGATTCTTCGCTTCGCTCAGAGAATGACATGACAAAAAATAAGCAAAAAGCTTTTACCTGTAGCATACCGCTTAAATGTCACGAGAATATCGCAAAATTGTCGCAAAATTGTCGCAGTTTTGGGGATGACTCAATAATTGGGGGTAGGGATAGTACCTTGGGCCTACCCAAGAGGAAGGGGAAGAAGAAAGGAGAAATTTTTCCAACTTCTATTTTCTAATTTCTACTTTCTAATCTCTCATTGCTGACGAGGGAGGATAATACTGAAGCAACTGCCTTCGCCGGGGGTGCTGCACACATCAACCGCGCCGCCCATCGCCTCGGTTAATTGTTTGACCAGGGCCAGGCCCAGGCCCGTGCCACCGCCGGCGCAACTCCGGCCCCGGTAGAAGCGGTCCCAAATGTGGGGCAAATCGGCGGGGTCAATGCCCTCGCCGGTATCCTGCACGTTAATGGTGACGGTCTCCGGCTGCTCTTCCAAACTGACGACCACGATACCGCCCGGCAAAGTATGGCGCGTGCCGTTGTGCAACAGATTCATCAACGCTTGCAGCAGCCGCCGTTTGTCGGCCAGCGCCCACAGTTCGCCGGCCTCTGTTTCCAGAGTGACGGACACTTTGCCCTGTTCCCAGGCCTGGAAGTCAACGGTTTTAACCGCCTGTCGCGCTACGGCCACCACGTTTGTCGGTGTTGAGCGCACGGTTAATTGATCCACTTCCAAACGCGATAGGGTAAACAGGTCGTCAAGCAAGGCTTGCAGGCGGTCAAGCTCTTGCAGCATAACCTCCAGGGAGACCCTAGAGGTTTTAGAAACCTCCAGGGTCTTTTGTCCCAAAGATTCCAGGTGGCCGCGCACTATGGCCACCGGCGCGCGCAGGTCATGCGAGATAGAGGCCACCAGTTGGCGGCGCGATTCAAGCAAAGCGGCGATTCTGTCTCGTTCTTTTTGCACGGCCCACATGGTCTGTGCCAAATGTTTTCGTGCCAGGCTTCTGGTGCGCAAACGAAAAGCGCCCAGCCCCAACAAAACCGCTACGATGGCGTAGAGCGTGTAGGCCCACCAGGTTTGCCAGGGCGGGGGCGTTACCGTAAGGCCAAGCGAGGCGCCTTCTTCGTTCCAGACGCCGTCGTTGTTGGAGCCTTTGACCCGAAAGGTATATATGCCCGGCGGGACATTAACATACGTGACAAAACGCCGCGCGCTGTCAACGTAATGCCAATCCTGCTCAAAGCCGGCCAATTTGTAGGCATATTGATTTTTGGCAGGGCTGGTGTAGTCGAGGGCGGCAAACTCAAATGAAAAAACGCGGTCCCGATAAGTGAGGGTGAGGTTGTTGGTCTCGCCGATAGCTTGCGCCAGGGGCGAATCGCCGGCGATAGGCACAGGGTTATTGAATAGTTGAAAGTCGCTGATGATGACCGGCGGAACGTGGGGATTATCTATAATGTTGGCCGGGTAAAACACATTAAAACCGTTGACGCCGCCAAAAAACATTTCGCCATTTTGACCCCGGGCATACGCGCCCCGGTTGAACTCGTTGCTCTGTAGCCCATCTTGCGCGTCGTAGTTTTTAATCTCGCCGGTGCGGGGGTTGAGTTTTGACAACCCTTTGCTGGAACTAAGCCATAAATTACCATTCTCATCCGCCAATATCCCGGCGATGGCGTCGTTGGCCAGGCCATCTTTTTCGGTGTAATGGCTAAAGCTGTTGGTGTCCCGGTGGAATTTGTTCAAACCATCGTCGGTGCCAAGCCAGAGCGTGCCGGTGGGGTCTTCAAACATCACCGCAATGGCGTTAGAACTCAAACTGTGGGGATCAGAGGGGTCGTAGTAGTAGCGGGTAAAGGTTTCGGTTTCACGGTCGAAGCGGTTCAGACCATCGTTGGTGCCCACCCACAGCAGGCCGGTTGAGTCTTCGTGGAGACATAAAATGGTGTTGCTGCTGAGGCTATGGGGATCGGTGGGGTGGTGGCGGTAATGGGCAAATTGCCCTGTCGCCCGGTCCAGCCGGTCAAGCCCGGCAAAAAAAGTGCCCACCCAGAGCGCGCCGGTTGAGTCTTCGTGAATGGCCGACACCACCTTATCACCCAGGCTGTGGGGGTTGGTAGGGTCAGGTTGGTAACGGACAAAGCGTCCGGTGTTGCGGTCGGCCAGTTGGTTGAGGCCGCCGTCCCAGGTGCCAATCCAGAGGGCGCCGGCCCGATCTTCGTAAATGGTCAGCACGGCGGCGGCGCTCAGGCTATAAGGGTCGGTGGGATCGGGCTGGTAATGACGGAACTGCTGCTGACCCGGCTCCAGCCGGTTCAAGCCGCCGGTGGGGCCGCTGGCGCCCACCCAAAGCGTACCGGCAGAGTCCTGGCGTAAGGCCCACACCGTATTGCTGCTCAGGCTGTGAGGGTCGGCAGGGTGATGCCGGTAATGGGTGAAACGCCTGGCCTTGAGGTCAAGTTTGTTCAGCCCGGCCACAGAGGTGCCAATCCAGAGCACACCGGAGCGATCCTGGTAAACGACATTGATGGCGTCGTAGCTTAAACTGTGGGGGTCAAGCGGATCATGGTAGTAGTGGGTAAATTGCCCGGTTTTTGGATCAAGTTCATTCACCCCCCCGGAAGCAGTTCCCACCCAGAGCGTGCCGGTTGAATCCTGGTAAAGGGCCGTCACTTCATTTTGGCTGAGACTGTGGGGATCATCAAAATCGTACCGATAGGTGATGAACCGGCCGGTCGCAGGGTCAAGTTTATTGAGTCCGCCGCTCAAAGTAGCCACCCAGATAAAGCCGTTTTGACCGGCGTAAACGGCGGCAATGTCATTATCACTCAAACTATGCGGGTTGACCGGGTGGTGCCGGTAAAGGATAAACCCGCCGGTGGCGGGGTCAAGTTTACCCAATCCCGCGCCCCAGGTGCCAATCCAGAGCATTCCGGCGGCATCTGCAACAATCGAGGAAATGTAGCTGTGGCTCAAATTAGAAGAGGTATGGGTATCGGGCCGGTAAGGGGTAAATTGTTCGGTGTGGGGATCAAACCGGCTAAGGCCATTGCTTTCAGTGCCAATCCAGAGCATGCCGGTGGCGTCTTGGTGAATGGCGGTGACAAAATTATCATTTAGGCTGTGGGGGTTGTGAGGGTTGGATTGGTAAGATGTAAATTGTTCGGTGGCGCGGTCAAATTTGTTCAGCCCGCTGCCAAGCGTGCCAATCCAGAGAGCGCCGCCGGAGTCTTCGTAAATCGCGCTGACTATATTGGCGCTCAAGCTGTGGGGGTCGTCCAGGTCGCGCTTGTAAACGGTAAAGGTGTAGCCATCGTATTTGTTCAGGCCGTCTTCGGTGCCAAACCACATCAGGCCCCGGCTATCTTGAAAGATACAGTATACGGCTACCTGCGAGAGTCCCTGCTCGGTAGAAATGCGCTCAAAACGGGCCGGCGGCGGCCCTTGCGCCTGGACGGTCGCCGGAAAAATGAGCAGCAAAAGATAAAGCAACACATACTTTGTCTTCATTCTTTCTTTCTCAGCCGATACCCCACCCCCCACACAGTTTCGATAACGTCACCCATGTCGCCCAGCTTTTTGCGCAGGCGCAGCATGGCGTTATCTACCGAACGGTCGCCGCCTACGTACACCTCGTCCCACACCGTGTCCAGCAGATACACCCGACTAAAAACGCGGCCCGGATTGCGCAAAAGCAGGTGCAGCAAATCAAACTCCAGGCGGGTCAGGTCAACCAGATTGTCGCCAACAGTCACCCGGTATTGGTTGGGGTCCAGGGCCAGACTTTGATAGGTAATAGACAGCTTGCTTTTGGCCCGGTCCTCGTTAACAATTCGCTGCACCCGTTCTACCCGGCGCAGCAGGGCATGGACGCGGGCCACCAACTCGCGCATGCTAAACGGCTTGGTCAAATAATCGTCGGCGCCAAGTTCCAGGCCAATCACCCGGTCGGATTCGTCGGCGCGGGCGGTTAACATGAGCACCGGCACCAGCGAAACCCGGCGCAGACGGCGCAGCACTTCCAGGCCGTCCAGGGCGGGGATCATCCAGTCGAGGATAATCAAGTCAACCTGCTGCTGCTCGTGCAGGTGCAGCGCCGTCACTCCATCAGCGGCGTGCAGCACCTCGTAGTCGCCTTGTTCCAATTCCTCGATAATGACTTTAGCCAGACCAATTTCATCTTCAACCAGTAAAATGGTAGTCATTGCGTTTTTTGCCCCGTTATGCCCAATGGAGTAAATCAAGGGGGATGCCTATATCTATCTTAGCATAATTTTGCCTGGAAGTATAGTGAATAAAAAGTATCAGTAGATCCAAATTTTGGCTGGTAGCAACGAACTTCAGTGCGCTTTTTAGGCATTAAAATACCGACTACAAACAAACATTTTTGATCTACTGAGTATGGGGAGCATTTCAGTTTTGGGGTAAGTTTGCGGTTTAGGACTACAACTTCATCTGCTCCAGGGCCACCTGACTTTCCTCCGGCACCCACCTGACCCCGGCCGCTTCATCTTGACTCAAGACCTTCTGCAAAAACCGGCCGGTGTAACTCTCGGCCGCCTGAGTTAACATTTCCGGCGTGCCGGTGGCAATGACGCGCCCGCCCTCGTCGCCGCCCTCCGGGCCGAGGTCAATGATCCAATCCGCGCTTTTGATGACATCCAGATTGTGCTCAATCACAATCACGGTATTGCCCGCATCGGTCAGGCGGTGCAGCACGTCGAGCAATTTTTGAATGTCGGCAAAGTGCAGGCCGGTGGTTGGCTCGTCTAAAATGTAAACCGTATCGCCGGTAGCCACGCGGGAAAGCTCTTTGGCCAGTTTGACCCGTTGGGCCTCGCCGCCGGAGAGGGTGGTGGCGCTCTGGCCGAGTTTGATGTAATCCAGCCCCACGTCGTGCAGGGTGGTCAAGATTCGTTTGACCGGGGGAATATTGCCAAAAAATTCCAGGGCCTCGGCCACGTCCATAGCCAGCGCCTCGGCAATGTTTTTGCCTTTGTAACGCACCTGGAGCGTTTCGCGGTTGAAGCGGGTGCCGTGGCACACGTCACACGTTACCCACACGTCGGCCAAAAAGTGCATCTCCACTACTTTTTGGCCATGCCCCTGGCAGGCTTCACAACGCCCCCCTTTCACGTTAAAACTGAAGCGGCCCGGTTTGTAGCCCCGGGTTTTGGCCTCGGGGGTTTCGGCAAAGAGCTTGCGGATATGGTCCCACACTTTTACGTAAGTAGCCGGGTTGCTGCGCGGGGTGCGGCCAATGGGGTCCTGGGTGATGTGGATCACTTTATTCACCTGGTCCACACCGTCCAGCCGTTCATAAGAGCCGGGATGCGCCTGGGCCTGGTGCAACAGGCGGGCCAGGGCCGGATAGAGCGTTTCGGTGATAAGGCTGCTTTTGCCGCTGCCGCTGACGCCGGTAACGCAGGTAAAACAGCCCAACGGGAAACGCGCGTCCACCTGCTTTAAA
Organism: Anaerolineae bacterium; assembly: GCA_016931895.1. Classification (NCBI taxonomy): domain Bacteria; kingdom Bacillati; phylum Chloroflexota; class Anaerolineae; species Anaerolineae bacterium. The sequence continues at coordinate 3,113 of JAFGDY010000226.1, read as the reverse complement.
TTATGATGCGTCACCCCGCCCAACTCCAACCAATAACCGTTGGCCTCCCGCCGCCCGTTGCCGGATACCACAGCCAATTCGCCGGAAAGATAGCGGCCGGTCAAAGAGGTTTTATCGCGCACAATTTCCTGCGGCGGCCCGGCAAACACAATCCGGCCCCCGTTGATCCCCGCGCCCGGCCCAAAATCAATGATCCAGTCGGCTGATTCCATCGTCTCCTGGTCGTGCTCCACCACAATCACGGTATTGCCCAGATCACGCAGCCGCAACAGCGAATCCAGCAACCGGCGATTGTCCCGTTGGTGCAAACCAATGGAAGGCTCGTCTAAAATGTACATCACACCCACCAGACCGGAGCCAATCTGCGAGGCCAGCCGGATGCGCTGCCCCTCCCCGCCGGAGAGCGAAGGCGCGGGCCGGTCGAGGGTTAAATAATGCAGCCCCACGTCTAACATAAACTTCACCCGGTCGTGGATTTCTTTGAGCAGTTCCTCGCCAATTTCAAACTCTTGCGGGGTTAAGGGCGTCACAGCACGCTCACTCGCCGCCGCCCGGTCATCATTACAACTTCTCCCCGTAACGCCAACCGCACCCATTGCCTCAGCCTGACCTTCAGCCTGCGAGCCGCTCATCAAGGCGCAAATCCAGCCATAAGCCTCGGCCACGCTCATGGCGGTAACTTCAGAAATGGTGAACCCGCCCACCGTCACCGCCCCAGCCTCCGGCCGCAGCCGATGCCCACCGCAGGTGGAGCAGGGTTGCTGGCTGAGATACCGGCTGTAATACTCCTGCATGCCGTCCGATTTGGTTTCCCTGTACCGCCGCTGGACGGCCTTGAGCACGCCCTCGTAGGGCCAGGAGCCGGTGAAATTTTCACTGTGATATTGGAACCTGATATTCGGATTACCATATAAAATCAGGTCCCTCACTTCTTGCGGCAAATCGCGCCAGGGGGTGTTCAGGTTGACGTTGAAACGCCGGGCAATTTGCCAGGCAATTTGTTTGGCCCAACTCTTTTTTTTGCCAATTTCGCCCCAGGGCAGCACCGCCCCCTCGTTGATGGATTTGGCCGGATCAATAAACAGGTTGGGGTCAAACTCCAACTTAAATCCCAGGCCGTTACAAGCGGGGCACATGCCCAATGGCGAGTTGAAACTGAACATCTGGGGACTCAGGTCGGGGAAGCTCAAGCCGCAGTGGGCGCAAGCGTTTTTTTCGGAGAGCAGCAGTTCCTCGCCGTCGGCAACGTCCACCATCAGCATCCCGTCGCCCCAGCGCAGCGCAGTTTCCACCGAGTCGGCCAGCCGCGCCGCAAAATCATCCTCCACCTCCGCCGGGATGACCAGCCGGTCCACCACCAGCTCAATGTCGTGCTTTTTGTTTTTGGCCAGCTTGATACGCTCGTCCAGTTCGGTGGTCACGCCATCAATGCGGGCGCGGACAAACCCATCGGCCCGAGCCGCAGCCAGGGCGTCTTCAAACGTGCCCTTGCGCCCGCGAGCAATGGGCGTTAGCAGTTGAAAGCGCGTGCCGGCCGGCAGACCGGCCACCTGCTCAATGATCTGTTGGGCGCTCTGTTGTTTGACCTCCCGGCCGCAGTTGTAACAATGCGGCGTGCCCACGCGGGCAAACAGCACCCGCAAATAGTCGTAAACCTCGGTCACCGTGCCCACGGTGCTGCGCGGATTCTTGCTCACCGCCTTTTGCTCAATGGCAATGGCCGGGCTGAGGCCGCCGATGTAATCCACCTTGGGCTTTTCCATCTGCCCCAAAAACTGCCGGGCGTAGGCCGACAGGCTTTCTACGTAACGCCGCTGTCCTTCGGCGTAGAGCGTGTCAAAAGCCAGCGACGATTTGCCGCTGCCGCTCACGCCGGTAAAAACGATCATTTTGTGGCGGGGGATTTCCAAGTTTATGCTTTGCAGGTTATGTTCTTTGGCTCCTTTAATAATTATCTTATCGCTTTGGGCCATGGGTGGGTTTACTCCATATTAAGGATAACGCGTTAAGGATTAACGTGGGAATAAGCAAGATATAGGGTAGCAGCGTAGCAAGGTAACATTAGGAGAGGGTGAAAACGAGGATAGTGATCCAAATTTGGTCGCCCCGTTATAGGTTAGCTGGCTCTACTTGACATATCAGAACAGATATTCTACCCAACCGGACATTATAGCACAAGAGCGGCTTCCCTACAAAAACGACGAAGGACAACCTTAAATCGAGGCCGCGAAAATCGGCTATGGCCGTCGCAGCCTGGCCACTATCTCATTCAAACCAAACAACCGAGCGCCAGCGACAAAAGACTTCTCCCTGAATTCCTCAATTTCCAGCAGCGCCGCTACCTGCTCGTCCGACAATTTGAACCATTCCCCCGCCATCTGAAAATCGCGTAAGGCGAAGTGTAACGCCTCTTCTGCGGCGCTGGCATTGTCCGCCTTAAAAGCGTAGAGTAATTTTAGCTTCTCGGGGCTTGCCGTTTGCAGGCTGTTCAAACGGGCCGGCGGGTCGTTGGATTTGCCAATCTTGTAGATTTTTCTGCGCCCGGCCCGGATAAGATAAACGTAGTCTGTGCCGTCCAGGGGTAGGGCGGCCCGTTTTGAAGTCTTGAAGGTCGGTTCGGATTTCTCAACGGGTTTACCGGCAAGCTGGATGATGCGGATATTATCCAGGCTCTTTCCGAACTTTTTTTGCCCCCTGTCAAAACAGGCGTTTTGCATCAAGGTGACAGACAGGCTTCTGTCCCCCTCAAAATCTCGCGCCACAAAATAACGCCTGCCGCCTATACACAGATTCCCCTCGTTGTAAAAACGGGCAATGAACCGATGCAGTACAGGATGATTCCTGGCGTAAGCCAGTTGTGTCCGATATTTCAGAGAAAACACAGGGCCGTCTGATTGCGCCTGACCAATGACGCACGGCAGGACAAAGGATACGTGGGGCATCCCGCGAAATCTCCCCTTGTTTTCAGGCAGACAACTTTTGACAGCGACATCATCAAACGAAAACTTGACCTTGTGCTTGAATATCTCATTGACTAACACTTTTAACATTTATCTATATTCCAGACAGTTGGAGTATGGTCAGGTCTCATTATTAGTTTGAAATTGTTCAGG
>JAFGDY010000225.1 GCA_016931895.1 Anaerolineae bacterium | reverse complement strand
TCGGAGTGGCAGCTTTACTGGCGGATTGTGCTGCCGCAACTTGGCGCGCCGCTGGCAACGCTGGGTACGCTAACCTTTATGGCCAATTGGAACGCCTACTTGTGGCCGATGGTGGTAATCACCGATATAGAACACCGTACCCTGCCCATCATTTTAACCTGGTACAATTCGGCGCATAGTAGCCGGACTAACCTCACTATGACGGCTACGGTGTTGGTTATCATTCCAATTCTGATTGTTTACTTTTTTGTTCAACGCTGGATTGTCCAGGGTTTCACCATGAGTGGCCTCAAGTAAAAAGACTATGGTATCTAAGGCATATCAGTATACAAGAGAGATTATTGGGCTGGTGCTTCTGCTGGTTAGCTTGTCGGCATGCGGCGCTCGTCCTCAGACTTCTGAGCCTGACTGGCTGGCCGTGAACGATTTTTTGTACCAGATTCAGCGGGCCAATGCCCAGCACATCGCTGAAACCAAATTTGACCTGGCGGTGGTCAGCATTGCCATAGCCGGTAACTCGCCGGAAACCATCTCCACGCTCAAACAAAATTCCGGCGATGAGAAATTGATACTGGCCTACATAAGTATCGGTCAGGCCGAAACGTATCGCCATTACTGGCAGCCGGAATGGGTAAACAACCCGCCGGCCTGGCTTGATGAGCCGGACGAGGTTTGGGCCGGTGATTACTGGGTGAAATATTGGGACCCGGAATGGCAGTCTATCATCTACGGCCATCCGGAGAGTTATCTGGATCAGATCATTGCCTTGGGTTTTGACGGCATCTACCTGGATCGTATTGATGCTTATGAGTATTATCAAGAAAAAGGGCGCAATACCGCCGCCCGCGAAATGGCCGATTTTGTGATAGAGTTGGCCGAATATGCCCGCAAAAAGCACCCGGGCTTTGGCGTGTTCCCTCAGAACGAGGAAATTTTGGGCTTGATGTTTCCCGATTATCTGGACACCGTCACCGGTATCGGCATAGAAGACATGTACTACGGTTATCCCCGTGACCACCAGGCCAGCCCCGCCGATTGGACGGCCTACCGCGAGGCGATTCTGGACCAGTGGGTTGAGGCCGGGAAATTGGTTTTGACCATTGATTACACTTCTCACCCCGAGCAAATAGCCGATGCGTACAAACGATCACGGGCGCGGGGTTATGTGCCCTACGTCGCCGATCGTTCTTTGGGGCGGCTACGAATCAATGCCGGTTTCGAGCCGGATTAAATTTTATCTTCAGTAGGAGACGTAAAAATGAGTTTGAACACCGCAGATATTATGCATAATGCTTGCCGGGCAGGGCTGGTTGTGCCCGCCTTCAATATACCTTATTTGCCCATGATGGAACCGGTGATACAGGCGCTGGTAGATGAAGATGTGTTTGGCCTGATTGAAGTGGCGCGGCTGGAATGGATTAAATTTGAGGCGCGGAGTCTTGGTGATGTAGCCAAAGAGTTTGCTCGTTTGGCGCAACCTGGTTATACCCGGTTGCATCTGGATCATGTGCCGGTAATTGATGAAGACAACCGGCGCGTTGATTACTTGTCTATTATTAAAGAAGCCATTGATCTGGAGTATCAATCGGTCATGATTGATGGTTCTCGTTTGAGTTTGGAGGAGAATATTGAGGCAACCCGGCAAGTTGCTCAATTGGCCCATGCCGCCGGGATACCCTGCGAAGCCGAGTTGGGCGCTGTTTTAGGCCACGAGGCCGGCCCGCCTCCACCCTACGAAGAATTATTTGCTTCCGGACGGGGGTTTACAGATATTGAGGAATCGCGACGTTTTGTAGCAGAATCCGGCTGCGATTGGCTATCGGCTGCGGTTGGCAATATTCACGGCGCTATCTCGGGGGTTTTGAAAGATCAGAAAAAAATAGAAGCAAGGCTTGACATCAAACACATTCAAAAAATTTATAAAGCCACAGGTATTCCGTTGGTATTGCACGGTGGTTCAGGGGTACAGCGATCTTATTTACTTGAGGCAATCAAACATGGAATAGCCAAGGTAAACATCGGTACTGAGATTCGTCAGGTGTATGAGCAAGCTTTACAAACAACCGGCAACACCTTGCAGGCGCAAAAAGCCACCTGCCAGCGAACTTCGTGGCTTCTGCGAGATTACTTTTCTATTTCCGGCACGAGACGAAAGGCTATTGGAGAATTGATTGAGGAGAATCCATCATGAGTTTGTTAGGGATTGACGTGGGTACAACCGGGGTTAAAGCCGTTGCTTACTCTGAAAAAGGGCAACTATTGGCCCAGGCCTATGAGGAATATGATATAGTGCGCACCTCGCCGGGATGGGCCGAACTGGATGCTGCCGGCGTGTGGCAGAAAACGCGGCAAACCATTCGCCGGGTGGCCTCAATTGCCAAATCCGACCCCATTCGCGCGATTTCTGTTTCGTCACTGGGCGAGGCGATGGTTCCGGTTACATATGATCGTCAAATCCTTGGGCCTTCTATTGTGCCAAGTTTTGATCGACGTGGAGAAGCCTATCTTCAACATCTGGCCGATACGCTGCCTGAAGAACGGCTCTATGCGCTAAACGGAAATTCATTGGGCAACAACTACAGCCTGACCCGGCTAAAATGGCTGCAAACGCGCCAGCCCGACCTCTATCAACGTACAGACCAATTTCTTTTGTGGGGCAGTTTTGTTTTGTTTATGCTGGGAGCGCAGCCGGCGGTTGATTTTTCGCTGGCCAATCGCACCCTGCTGTTTGATGTGGATAAAGAAACCTGGTCTGATGAGTTATTGGCCTGGGCCGAACTGGATCGGACCAAGTTACCCGCAACAGTCCCGTCGGGCGCAGTGATTGGTTCAATTTCCCAGGATATGGCAGCGGAATTGGGTATCTCGGCCAGGGCAGTGCTTGTGTCCGGCGCGCACGACCAGTGCGCCAATGCTGTTGGCTGCGGCGTTGTCGAAGCCGGTCTCGCCGTGTATGGTATGGGCACTTTTTTTTGCATTACGCCTGCATTCAGGCAGCGCCGCAAGCCGGAGATTATGCTGGCGCGAGGGCTTAACACCGAACATCACGCGGTACCCGGCTTGTTTGCCAGTTTTATTTACAACCAGGGCGGTATTCTTGTAAAATGGTTTCGGGACACATTTGCAGCCGCTGAATATCGGCATGCCCGGCAGTCCGGCGCCAATATTTACGATACCCTCTTTACCGAAATACCCCCCGGTCCCAGCCCCATTATGGTACTCCCCCACTTCTCTCCTACAGGCCCCCCTGAGTTCATCACTGACAGCCGGGGTGTGATGGTGGGGCTGCAACTGGATACAACACGCGGCGATATTCTGAAAGGCATCATCGAAGGCGCCTCATTCTATCTAAAAGAAATTGTTGATTCGCTCCCCCCGACAGGAATCAAAATTCAAGAATACCGGGCCACCGGAGGCGGGGCGCGGTCTGATCGGTGGGTGCAAACCGTGGCCGATATCATGGGCCGGCCCGTGATCCGGCCAGAAAATACCGAGGCAGGTGCGCTGGGGGCCGCCATTATTGCCGGGGTGGGCAGCGGCGCATTTGCCTCTTATCAAGAGGGGGTTGAGGCTATGGTGCGGCTGGATCGCACATTTGAGCCGGATTTGTCAATGCACCAACGCTATGCCCGGCGTTTTCAAAAATATCAACAATTGTGGCCATTGATGCAAGATTATTTACAAAATTTGCCAATAGACAATTGAAAAAGGAATTGTGCCTCTAGTACACAGTGTTATGTATAATCCGGTATCAAGTTGAGTTTGGCTAACTTGCTTCTTTTTGAGTGTCATTTGCCATAAAAGGGGCGGTTGCTAAACCTGGTTTGTGGAAATAAAAAAAGCCGGTCGGTTAGGCCGGTTTTTTGCTGGTGGGGCGGTTAATTTTAAGCGCTAACTTGGCGCTCAAAATCAACCCGGCATGTCGATTGTGACCACAACCACCAGTGAGAATCCTCCGGGATAGTCTCGGGAATGGGAACATCGGCGATGGAGGGGAGTTGTGAAGTCATTTCAATGATACCTTTTATGCATAGAATTTGGTTGTATTTTACCGCAGGCTTCAGCATATAGCTGTCAGTAATCAAGACATCGTAGCAAAAAGATAGAACCTTAACAAACGAATAATCATCAGAACATCGTGGCAAGGAAAGCTCTGGTCTGAGCCAGGGCGTGTTACTGTGCCCACCACAAGGGCGACCAACAAATCGGCTACCGTAGTGGGACGTGGTTCGACTGGGCGAGGTAGGACAGGCTCCTTGAGGGAGAAAGGATGTTCGACCAAGCACTGTCGAGTTGATACATCTGGAGCGTAGTCGTAGACACGCAAGGTCGCTTCGTTGGTCTGTAAATCCAGCGTGACCCAAACGTCGGGGTTGTGCGGTCAGTACGGGCCAGGTCATATTGAGTACGGAGATGGTTTTATTCGGGGCGACCTGGCGGATAAAGTGTACCCGTCCTGCGGTCAACGGTAATTTGTCCGGAGCGAGTTGAAAATCAGGCGCGAGTTTGGGTTGAGTTGAGCGCAGATGAACCTCAGCCGGACACTGACCTTGCAAGGCAGAATGATGGGGGCTATGCCGATAAGCGTTGAAGAAGGTGTCGGCATGGTTTTGGACATCGGCCTGATTGGCCAGATTGGTTTTAGCCCAGACGTGTTGGTTATAATCCTGGTGGAAGCGTTCGACAAAGCCATTACTTTCAGGATGGTAAAATGGGCTAAAAACCAGTTCTGTCCCCACGGCCAAAGCGAGCCGGACGACGACGCCTAATACCCCTGGGTGGGTAAAACCGCCACTGAAACACCCTTCATTGTCCATCTGGGTATATTGGCTGCGGCCAATAATCTGCCAAACGTAAATCAGAAACTTGGCCGCATCTTGTGCTCGACGCCGCGTAAAGGACTGACCGGCCGGATAGCGCGAGACCACATCGATGGCGTTGAAACAGGCGATGGCTTGTCCGCCAGATAAGTAATGCGGCACAATATCCACCTGGCAAAGTTGACCCGGTTGGCTGGGCTGCAAATGAGGATAGTGCACGACCTCCTCACCGGCACAGACTTTGGGGCGGGTCATGCCCGCCGTGCGTAATACGCGGGTAATGCTGGCCGTGCGCTGGGCAGAGCTTTTACTTGCTTCCTCTTCAGCCGTCCTCGCACTGCCGCTGGCCCAATGTAACGCAAATCGCTGCCCTGAGCCGCTTCCGCCTCCAACTCACTCCGTGCCTGGCAAATCGCCTGTTTAACTCCCAGCGAAAGTTGTGTCGGATAATGCCGGGGCACCCGAGACCGACTGGACAAACCAGCCCAGCCTGCCCGTTGATAATCCCCACCACTTGTTGACCCACGACACCGAACGCTGTAATTGTTTCGCAACCTCGGACGTGGGTATACCACTGCGTTTTAGGTGAATAGCCGTCTTGCGAACTTCTGTCCATTCTTGCTCAGTCATGCTTATACCTCCATACTCCAAAGTGACTGCTGATAAGTATGACTGGTTTCTCGCTTTCTGGCTAGATACCACGATGTCTTGATTATTCGTTTGTTAAGGTTCTACACGATGTCCTGATTATTTATCAGGTTATTCTTGCCACGATGTCCTGATTACTGACATATAGCCAATATGTGAAGTCAACCTACCGTAAACTCACGCAGTGATTCGACGTCAGCAATTCCCGGTTTGGAAAACTAGAGAAGAGAAGATTTAGGCCAGGAACCAGGATGAGGGTAAAATCAAGGCAAAAAGGGATCAATAGAATGGTTCAACCGATAACAACGAAGAGTTTATTGAAGACGGTACGAAGTGGATTTGAGCCAATAGCAGACCACAGAGCAGGCAATGCGAGTATCAGTCTGAGTGATGCCTTGATGTCGGGCTTTGGGATGTTCTCGTTAAAGGATAGCTCCCTGCTTGAATTTGACGATAGACGAAGCACAGACGAGGATTTAAGGAAAATCTATGGGCTGGAAAAGGTACCGAGCGACACGCAAATGCGGACCATTGTGGACCCGGTATCAGCAGAGGCGATAAAGCCGATATTTAAGGATGTATACCAGGTAGTGAAGCAGAATAATGGGATATTGGAGGAGTTGAAGTTTCTGGGGCATTATCTGGTCAGTTTGGATGGGAGTGGTTATTTTTC